>JAJYVI010000055.1 GCA_021792115.1 Microcaldota archaeon
CAAAATAGAGCTAATAGAGAAGAAAAATTCTGATAGCTCCCTAAAAAACAATGCAAACAGCATAACCCAAATCTTTGAAAAATACAAAGATAACTTGGCAAAAGGGTATGATATTCTTGGAAATATCGCAATAATAAAATCAGAATTAAATAAAAAAGAGGAGTTAGAGGTTGCCAATGAAATATTAAATTTTAACAAACAGATAACTACTGTTGTTGCGCAGATGGGTGCGGTTTCTGGAAAATACCGGTTGAGGAAGTTCCGTTATGTTTCAGGGATAAAAACCTTTATAAGCAATTACAGGGAGAGTGGTTGCCTATTCAAGTTTGACATTAGAAAGACTTTTTTTTCAAACCGGCTCTCATATGAAAGGGAAAGAATAAATAGTCAGGTCAAAGAAAATGAAAATATCTGCGTAATGTTCGCAGGCGTAGGTCCCTTTGCAATTGAAATTGCAAAAAAGCATAAATCAACCCATATTGTTGCAATTGAGATGAATAAAAATGCAGTAAAATATATGGAAGACAACATAATAATTAATAAAACGCCAAATATAAAGGCGGTGCTTGGTGATGTTCGAATCCAATCTAAAAACTATAAAGGTTTTGCAGATAGAATAATAGTTCCTATGCCAAAATCTAGCATAGAATTTCTTGATCAAATTCTTGAAGTTTCAAAGAAAAAAGCAATAGTTCATATTTACTTATTTGGAGATAAAGAGTCTGTATTTAATGAGACTAGGAGGGTGTTAAAGACTCATGCAAAAAATAATAATTACACTGTCAAAATTTTATTAGAACGAGTTGTGCGGCCGTATTCAAAGAATGAAATAGAAGTGGTTGTTGATTATAGAATAAATCGAAAACTGCTTGCATAATACTTATGCTATATTCTTCAAGTCAATGCAATTGTTGCTTTATTTTTGCCATGTCAAGAATTCTGCGGTATGTTGGAGGATGGGTAGAATAGAGACTATTTAAAACCCCCCAGAAACTATGTTTTTGCTTTGATATCTCTGAGAAAATCATTGAGAAATCTGCTTCAGGAATCATGCTTTTTATTTCCTTATAATGCTCCTTTATTTCTTTCATGTCCCTTTGCACATTAAAAAAATCGATAATATAAAATGATTGTAGGCTTGTGCTTTGCTTATTTACATTATTTATATTGTGATAGCTTATCTTAAATAATGCAGATGCAAGATTTGCTGGTTTTTTTGTTGTTTTTGCTGAAAATTCATCAGCATATGATTCTCTTGAACGTGATAGAGAAAGCATAAGAAGTTGCGCAATCAGGTAAACAAGGAATGCAATTATACCAAATATAATCAAGTAATCAACATTGTTATTTCTATTATTTCCCCCACCAAATAGGCTACTAAAGAATAAATTTTGTGCAATAAGATATGCAAGCATTGGAATAAACGATATGAATGTTACAACCATCATATCATTATGCTTAAGATGACCAAGCTCATGCGCAATTACACCAGATAATTCATTTCTATCAAGTATGGAAAGCAAGCCTTTATGTACTACAAGTGTTGCACTTTTTCGTGTTCTTCCAAATACAAATGCATTAGGCTCCTGAGAGGGCGAAATTGCTATTTTAGGTACTATAACATTTGCTTCTTTTGCTAAATTTTTTACAATTTCATGTAATTCTGGGTATTCCGTATCCTTTATGTATTCAAGATGTGATGAGAATTTTATTATTTCTGGAGATATTGCCCATTGAAATATAAAAAATAATACAGCAAAAATTAGTATGTAAGAAAATGAAACCCCAAAGAATAGCAAAATGAAATAAATTATGCCGAAGCCTATAGCAAACATTAAGAATAATGTAAGATACATTTTTATTGTAAGATCAAATGACACATAATCACAGGCATATTTTTATTTAATATTTTGTTTTTTCTCTCAATGCACCACCGATGTAGCCGCATGTTGCTGATAAAAGGACAGATGTAAATCCTATTAAAATAATCATGTCATTAAGATCGATGGCAAACAAAGTAAGTAGAAGATGGAAGAGAGGCTGTAATAACAAAATAAGTGCAAAAATTACGACAATAGATCCTATCATTCCTGAGATTAATCCAGAAAGCATACCATAAAATGCACCTTTTTTTGTAACAATACCTGCAATTAAACCTGATATAACTGGACCTATTACTGGGATCCATCCAAGGAATACCATCACTATAAATCCAGACAGAACCCCGCGCAAAAGCATGTTACTTCTGTGCATTTTATGAATCATTTTTCCATCCGCAAAAAGTTAGCATTTAAACTTTAATTTAAGATGCAGATTAAATATAAAAATACTTTGCTTTTTTATTTTAACATTTTCGATTAATATCTAATTATAATTCTAAATTTTTACTACAAACAGTAATCTATAATACGTTAATTCGCTCTAATTTAGATACCAAGTCTGTATAGCCCCTGAAAACTATACTATTTATTCCAACTTCGCGCGCGCCATTAACATTCTCAATTAAATCATCAATAAAAATAATTTCGTTGGGCATTAAGTTAGTTTTAGCAAGGACATACTGATAAATTTTTCTATCTGGCTTTGTCATATGAAGATAGCATGAAATAAATTTTTTATTAAATAATTTGTTATTTATTTTGAGCATTGTATTTGTTCTAAAATATCTGCTTCTATTCACATTAGTTAACATATAAATTTTGTAATTTTTAGAGAGGCTCTTAATTAATGATATCATTTGCCAATCGATAGTAGCATCAGTATCAAAAACATAGTTCCATGATTTTCTAGGTATTTTTATTCCAATATTCTTTGAAATGGAATCAAGCAATACTCCTAATGTTATATCTCCTCTATCAAATTTGTTTATTAAAGGGATCATTATATTTGTTATTTTATTTTCATCTATGTTATATTTTTTTGAAAGGTATTCATAATATTTATTTTCATCAAAGCGTATTATAACTCCTCCCATATCAAATATTATTGCTTTTATCACTTTTACACCAATAATTTAATATTTGTTCAGCAATAAAATCATAAATGCTACAGTCGTTAGCGACTGCCCTGATAGCTCAATGGCAGAGCGCTTGTTTCGTATTATTTATGGAAAAACAAGAGGTTGTGGGTTCAACTCCCATTCAGGGCTCTTTCAATTAACTGGTGTTTATTTTATCTCTGTATTTGCTCAGCCCCAAATGTCTGCGCTTATCTTCTCACTAGGTATATTGCAACTGATTGAGATGTTTTTCATTGCTTTTGCGAATTCCAAAGGTCCACATATATAGGTCATTCTTTCATTGCACTCAGGCATATATTTTTCTATCATTTCTTTTGTTATACGTCCATGCTCTCCATTCCATGATGTATCCTCTCTAGTCACTGTTATTATTGTTTTCAAATTTACTAATTTTTCCATTTCTTGTAGTTCTGATCTAGCTATTATCTCATTTGAAAATCTAACACTATAAAATAATATTACATCTACATCAAGTTTGCGTGTTATTATGTATCTTAACATGGAAATAAATGGCGCAATGCCAGTTCCACCAGCAATAAACATTAACTTTTTGTTTTCGCCAGGAATAAATTTGAATTGTCCATAAGGACCAGTTATATAATATATATCTCCAACCTTTGCAAGTGCAATTTTTGAAGTAAATCGTCCATTTATAAGATGTATATAAAAATCCAATGTTTCAGAGTTCGGTTCAGATGCTATAGAAAAAGCACGTGCTATCTCTTGCGTCTGATCCTTATATTTAATCATTACAAACATGCCAGGATCAAAATCAAGTTTTGTATTATCAAGTGCGCGAAACTTGTATAACTTTACATCAGGAGATTCCTCTATTATTTCTGCCACTTTATATTCTTTATTATTTATTTTAGGTTGTTCGGTCACAGTATCATTTTTATTCATCTATCTCTATCTTTATATCACTTCCAGGTTTAATTACTACATTTTTTATTTTGCATATACCTTTTATTTCATCCACAGCATTCTCTGAAATTTTAATATACTGCTCAGGAATATTAATTTTTACTATATCTATTTCTTTGTTAAGTGCAAGCTTTTTATGGGATTTTGATTTTCTTATATTTGTTATTATGTCATTCAACAAAATTCCTGCTTCCTCAGGGTCTGTTTCAAGTGAAATATTTTGGAATATAAATCCATTTATTACATAATCTGCCTGAGATGGTCTTTCAGCATACTTTGGAAATTCAACAAATATAGTTTTATTGTCAAACATACTATTAATTTCTTCGCACGTATAAGGTATTACAGGCGCAAGAAGTTTTAATGATGTTAAGAGAACATGCCTTAAACAGTAAAGTGCAGCATCGCGATTCTCTTTATGTACCTCTCCATAAACCCTATATTTTACATTTTCAATGTAATAGTCACAAAATTCATTCCTGTAAAAACTTATTGCTTTGCTCATTGCATCATATAAGTTTAAAGCATTATATGCATCTTGTACTTCTTTTATTGTTTTATTTAATCTGTTAAGAATCCATAAATCAAATATACCGAAATGTTTATGCAAATCATCTAAATTGGTTTTTATCTGATTTCCTTCTGTTGCTTTTTGGATGAACATTGCAGAATTATATAATTTTATTATAAATGCATTCGCATAATCTGTTTCGCTGTATGAAAATGCTCTGTCTTTGCCAATCCCTCCACTTAATGCTGCCCACAATCTCACAACATCAACAGAATATTTTTCTATCAATGTAGCAGGGGATATTCCATTGCCCCAGCTTTTATGCATTTCTTTTTTGTCTATCCCAAGTATCATTCCAGTAGTTAGTATTTTTTCAAACGGCTTATTGTCTGCAATAACAAGCGTTCTAAAGATCGTGTAAAATGCCCAGGTTCTTATTATATCTGTACCCTGTATCCTCATAGTTGCAGGAAATGCTTTTTTTATTAGATTATTATTATCCGGCCAGCCAGTAATTATCAGTGGAGTTATTGATGAATCTACCCACACATCGCAGGTTTCTGTGGCGCCAACTATCTTAGATCCGCATTTAGGGCATGTTTCTATATCTGGTTTTTCATGAGCAGGATTTACAGGAAGCCTTTCTTTTTGTGGTGCAAGGATATAATCACATTTTTGGCAGTGCCAGAAAGGTATCGGCGTTCCAAATACTCTATTCCTTGAAATATTCCAATCCCATTCTATAAAATTTGCCCAATCCTTAAGTCTGTTTATTGAAAAATCAGGTATCCATTGAATTTGTTCTGCGCAGTCTATTATTTTTTTACCATATTCCTTTGTTTTAAGGAACCACTGTGTGGATACGACAAATTCTACAGGAGTATTGCATCTATCATGCACTTTTACAGTATTATTAAGCGGCTCTTGTTTAATTAATAATTTCTCTTTTTTCAGTTTTTCAAGTATCTTTTCTCTGGCAGTTTTTAATGTAAGACCTGTAAATTCAAGTGCATCTTTTAAATGGCCTTTTTCATCAATTGCATTGATTAAATCAAGTTTATGCCTATAGTAAAACATTACATCGTTTTTGTCTCCAAAAGTGCATATCATTTCTGCACCAGATCCAAAATTAGTTTCGACAGAGTCGTCTGAAACTACAGGAACGAGCTTATTAAATATTGGTGTTATTATATCTTTACCTATTATTTTACTATACCTTTTATCTGTAGGGTTTACAGCAATTGCAACACATGCATGGATTAATTCAGGTCGAGTTGTAGCTATAAGTAATTTTTTAGAAGTTCCACTTATCTCAAATTCAATGTAATTAAGGAGTGTGCTTTGTGGTCTTTCCTCTATTTGTTCTCTTGCAATTGATGTTTCGCAGTGCGTGCACCATTCAATAGGATGGGTCCCTCTATAAACCATATTTTTTTCATGCATTAGTAAAAGAGACAATTGTACTTTTCTCCTATAATCCTTTGACATTGTTATATACTGGCGCTTTTTATCAAAAGTAGAGCCTAGAGATTCCATTTGAGTTCTCATTAATTCTATATTCTGGTTTGAAATTTCCTCACATTTTGCATAAAATTCATCTCTTTCAAGCCCCTTTCCATATTTTTTTTCTACAAGCATTTCTGTAGGAAATCCTTGAGCATCCCATCCCTGAG
>JAJYVI010000056.1 GCA_021792115.1 Microcaldota archaeon
TATCTTTTGGTGCTAGGCTTCATGTCCGCTCTTGAATCATCATTTGATCTGATAAAAGAGTCTATGCTACTGTCCTTGCATTCATGTGTGCTGTTGCTCTTGTTTAGCTCGCTGCTATCCTTTGTTTTGGTATTAACTTTATAGTGCTTACTTTTATCCATGTGCTCACTTGCCTTAATTACTGTCAATCATTTACCTATACATTGATTCTGGCTCTTCCTTGAACTTTTTGATTCTTTCACTAAGCTCTTTTGGAATCGCAGGCTTGACTTCCTTGAATGCAATCACGAAATCATCTCGTATTACTTTCTTTCTCTTGTTTCTTATCGCATTCATCCCTGCTTCCCTGCAAACATTTTCAATTTCTGCACCAGTATAGTTTATAGCTGCGCTTGCAATTTCTTTTATAGACACATCCTTATCAAGAGGCATTCTCTTTGTATGCACTTTGAATATTTCTTCCCTTGCCTTCTCGTTAGGTATTGGTATCTCTATTATTTTGTCGAACCTTCCAGGCCTTAGCAACGCAGGATCTATCATGTCAGGCCTATTTGTCGCTGCAATGACAATCACGTTCTTGATTTCCTGCAGCCCATCCATCTCAGTAAGCAACGTGTCTACGACTCTCTGACTTACAAGTGTGTTGTCCTCCCCAGAATCTCTTGGAGTTGCTATTGAGTCTATTTCATCTATGAATATAATGCATGGCGCAGCCATTCTTGCCTTTCTGAATATTTCTCGCGTTGCTTTTTCACTTTCACCAAGATACTTGTTCAGCAGCTCAGGTCCTTTTATTGAAATGAAATTTGCCTCGCGCTCTGTAGCGACTGCCTTTGCAAGCAGGGTTTTTCCAGTTCCTGGTGCGCCGACAAGCAGTACACCCTTTATCGGTCTTATGCCCATTTCCTCAAAGGCTTCAGGGTGCTTTAGAGGAAGCTCAATGATCTCTTTTAGCTGCTCTTTTATCGGCTCAATGCCTCCGATGTCATCCCAGTGTATGTTTGGCCTTTCAATAAATACTTCGCGCAAAGCGCTGGGCATTATGTTCTTGAGCGCATTCATAAAGTTATCCCTATTTACATTAAGCGATACAAGCACTTCATTTGGGATTGATTTTTTGTCAATTATTTTTGGCAGTATTACGCGCAGGGAGTCCATTGCTGATTCTCGTACAAGTGCTGCAAGGTCAGCGCCAGTATATCCGTGCGTAAGGTCTGCAAATTCATCAAGATTCACATCGCCTGCAAGAGGCATGTTCCTAGTGTGTATTTGGAGTATTTCCTTTCTTGAATTTCTGTCTGGCACGCCTATTTCTATTTCTCTGTCGAATCTTCCGGGTCTTCTCAGCGCAGGGTCTATGCTGTTAGGCCTATTTGTCGCGCCCAGCACGATAACCTCGCCACGTGATCCAATTCCATCCATAAGCGTGAGAAGCTGAGAAACCATGCGCCTTTCTACCTCATTAGTTGCTTCTTCTCTCTTTGGGGCAATTGCGTCTATCTCATCCATGAATATTATAGTAGGCGCCTTCTGCTTTGCCTCATTGAATACCTCTCTTAGCTTTTCCTCACTTTCCCCGACAAACTTGCTCACAAGGACAGGCCCTGAAATATCTATAAAGTGTGCATCGCTTTCATTGGCGACTGCCTTTGCAAGCAGGGTTTTTCCAGTCCCTGGAGGGCCTGAAAGCAGCACGCCCCTTGGCGGTTCAATGCCCAGCCTTTCAAAAACTTGGGGGTATCTCATCGGAAGCTCAACCATTTCTCTTATTTTTTTTATTTCATTCTGGAGCCCTCCTATATCCTCGTAATGCACATCGCTAATCCGTATCATGGACTCTGACACAGGCTCTGGCTTTACAATGACCTCTGTTTCCTTTGCAATCTTTACAACTCCATGGGGAACCACCTGCACTGCTATGAAATTGAACACATATCCAAACATAGGAATAGGCACTATGTCCCCTTTCATTATCGGCTTGTCCTCTAGCTTGTTTTTCGCAAACTGCGCGAAATCAGGGGATATTACAGCCTTCTGGTTGCTAGGCGGCGCAAGCGTTATTTTTTCTGCAGTCTTTACCTCTGCTTTTAATACGAACACCTTTTCTCCTATCCCTATGCCAAGGTTCTGCCTTATGTATCCATCGATTCTTATAAAATCCAGGCCCTCGTCAATCTGGTGCGCTGGCGCAACCATTGCAACAGTGGACCTTTTCTTGCCTTTTATCTCAATAACATCTCCTTGCGAAAGGCCAAGAAGCTTTCTTGCCTTTGAATCAATTCTTGCAATGCCTTTTCCGTCGTCTGTAACCAAGGCGCCTGCAACAGTAAGCTCTATTCCATTCGACATAAATACCAGTTTTAAGTTTTAAAAGTTTAAATTTAAATTCAATAAATAAATATTTAAATATCTTTAAGTATTTTATTAATTATTAATTATCCCAGTATCCCCAAAATTTTATAAGATATAAAACTGGAAAAATAAAAAAGCATTCAGAATTCATATCTATATCATTTACAGATAAATACAGATAAAATATATCCTATAAAAATATATAAATATTGATGAAAAAAAGGCAGCTGACCAGATGCCTATCATTAAAATCAAATACTTAATGCATAATCTATAAAACCCAAAAACAAACTGATATATACATGGCAAATTCTAATTATGATAATATTGAAACAAACCTGATAAGGAGATCTGCATGCGAAGACGATGTTAAAAAAATCGTCAAGTTTGTGAACATGATTTCAAAGGAGTCAGGAAATGCTGTTTTTGCTGTTGATGAAAATAACATCCGCAGCCAAGTAAAGACTGGCGCAGTTGTAGTAAAAAGAAACAAAAGAATAATAGCATATATAGGATCTGAATTCATAGGCTATTCTGAAAGCATGAACCCTATTGTTGAACTAAGGTCTGCTTGCGTGCTAAGGGAGTATAGGAAACAGGGCATAAATATGATAAACGAGATTGTCCTCATATCCAAACTGCGTAAAAAATACAGCAATGCAATTATAATATCAATAAAAAACAGGCAAGGCATTATTATAAGCAAGGGTACAAGTCTGAAAAAGCTAAACTTTAAGTTTTACAAATATTCTTCTTTAGGCAGGTTCCTAAAAATAAAACCAATAACAAAAATAGGACTGAATGCTGCACTTTTAAAGAAAATAGTAAGGGATGAGAAAAGGCAGCTTTTGATAGGAATTCAGACTTCTGAATCCTACACGCGCCTGATTTCATCTAGCAGTGTATTAAATTCTGTACTTAACTTTTACTGGAACATGAAAAGATCTCTGCATACATTTTCTATGGAGGCATATTTGAAATTTTTAAATTTGCTGTATCCAAAGCAAAAGCATTAATAAATAAAGTCCATAATATAATTGGTATTAAACTGCCAATTGAAATATCAATTGAAATTTTATGGACTTAATTAATATTTGCAAAAAAATCAGCGGATGCATTCCATGCAAAGCACCTTTCAAGGCTCAAACAGCATTTGAATTTCTGATTAAGTATGCCGCAGCGTTTGTTTTTATTGCGATTGTGCTTGGCGTACTTTTCGTTGTTTTTTCTAAGGCAGGTCCGATTAATTACATTCCTTCGCAGTGTACAATTTCATCATCCTTCTTTTGCCAAAGTGCATTATTGGATGAAAATTCAACAAACATGTCTTTTGTAATACAATTTACAGATATAGCCGGAACAGGTCTTGCATCGGCTGTTGCATTTCCTGAAAATACAATTGTGGTTACAGCAACAGATGTTGGGCTTAAAGGGACCAATTCCTTTACAGGAACCTGTAATAAAATGTATGCTCTTTATGGATCCCAAGTATACTGCCGTGTAATACTTCCGAATAAAGCATATAATTTCAATAACTCCCAGGCATACCTCTCATTTTCAATACGCTATAAGATATGCAGCTACAATGCAACACTCAAATTTTTATATGATTGCGGTGCAAATTCCAGTATTGAGGGAAGTGCATCAGTCAAAGTCACAAATGCAATCAATAAGTTGCAATACATACAAAATTATTATTATGTTCCAATAACTCTGCATAACTCTCAACCACAGGCCACGCCAGCGCCTTTCCAGCAGATGCTTGTTGTAAATAGCAGCAAATACGCGCAGTATGAGGCAGGTGATCTGCATAATGTCTTCTTTTTTTACACTGGAAATATGACAATGATACCATCCTGGCTTGCTGCAGGCAATAACAATCTTTCTTCAAATACTGTTTACTGGCTTAAGCTTGCAAGTGGAATTCCTGCTTCATCCGAAGTCAATATTACCATGGCATTTGCCCCGCGCAATGAAAGCTCATTTAGTGCAATATCAGGCGAAGCCCCGCAGCTCTCTCTGCTCTATGGGCAATATGACAACGGTGCAAGAGTTTTTTTGGAATACAGCAACTTTAATGCCAGCAGTTCTATATGGCAGCCCGGTATTTTATATGGAACATATATGCCAAGCATTGTTTCAGGCTCCCCTGGAAGCATCAGCATGATTAATAATGTTCCTAATGAAGCAACATATCTTATTGCGAATAATGGTGGAATTGCACCTATGCCGATAATAATTGATTCTATGTGGTCTTATTCATGTACTTCGACGCCATGCGGCGCAGGGTGGGCTATCTCGACATTTGGCAATACAGATAAAATTACTTCTTTTAATATTATGCCTTATAACATAAGCAGCAATCCTACATATAATGTTCTTCCATATAATGCTATTATTTCATCCACAGGCCCAGTGCCACTGAATTCCACATATTTGAACGATGTATTTGAATATTTGCCAGGAGGACAAGAGATTCCATACTCAACAATCTCGCAAAATTCATCTGTATCAAACAGCATTCCATTTGACAACCAGAGCTCGCACAATGTTTTTACTTATTTTGTTGTTAATCCTTTAAACCAGTCTGCATCTGCAGGATGGGTTAATACAAATAATATTATCCAAATATCAAATTTTAGCAATGAAGCATCTGTGCCTTTAAATCAGACAATTACTAATGCAATTCTAGCACAGCAAGTACATCAAAACAAGTATAAAGGACTGGCAGTCTCAGCATATTCTGATGGATATCCAAGTGCAATAAATCTTTACTGGCTAATTGCACGAGCATATCCGCCGAATGGTGTTATGCCTTCTGCTATATTTAGAAATGTGATAACATAATGCAACAAATTTAAGCATAAGTATAAGGTAGCCTAAAATAAATCTACAAAAATAAAAAGCAGTATAGCAATAAATAATAAAAAAATAATAAAAAATAAAATAAATAAAATAATACTAATAAATAGTAATAAAAAGTAATGATAATAACAGTAATAACAACAAATAAAACAAACAAATAAAAAGTTTAAAATATGTTTATTAAAAGAGTCTAAAATATTCATTCTTATTTATAATTTATAACTATTTGCAGGATTTCATGGCTTTTAAAAAGAGAATGCAGGTTGCGCTTGAATTTTTAATGATCTACCTTGTTATACTTGTAATTTTCCTGCTTGTATTTATGACTATAATAGTACAGAGGTCAAGCCTTGTCTCTAATCAGGCTTCTCTCTCGCTTCAACTTATTGTCCAGAATATTGCTACAGAGATAGGCACTGTTGGCAGCAGCGGCAATGGATTTTCGCTCGCGCTTAGTCTTGTTCCTACAATTGATAATGTAAAGTATTCTATCTTGATGTCTAACACAGGAATGGTTATAGGTTCAATGAAGATAGGAGGACAGAATATAACAGCAGAAGCATTGACTAATTATCAAAATTTGCATATAAATGGTACAGAAGTAAAATCCCAAAACAATATAAAACTTTATTCAGTGCCTCTTATAAACGGCACTGATTTGTATTTTTACAATTCAAACGGCAGCTTATATATTAATGAAAGGCCTATGAATTATTCCCCTCAAGGTATAATATCATTAAAGCAGGCTGCTGCTGTAGAAGCAGCCACATTTAATGCGAGCAGGTTAAAGCCGTCTATAATCTTAAATAATTACATTGCCCCAATAAGCAATAATTTTGCATCTCATACTATTTCTGCGTGTAT
>JAJYVI010000057.1 GCA_021792115.1 Microcaldota archaeon
TTTGCATTTCATCACTTACACCTGCAACCAGCGCGCCAAGCTGCATTGGACCGTAAACAGTATAATAGCAAGTCTTGCTGTTTATTATCTTAAAATAGAGGTCCTGGTCAACTCCTTTCAGTGTTTTTTTATTGTAAATGAAATTTATGTCTAGAAACTGGCCTTCTACTGTTTTTTCAAGTATGTCATAGAACTTATCATACAGCCTTGATCCTATACTGTTGCTTATAGCATAATCCTTAAGCATCTTCCACATTATTATGTGGCCAGTATCCCCTGCATTCAATGCAACTTCCATGCCATAAAGCTTGTTCAATGATTCCTTGCCTCTCCTCATAGTTGAATGATCTTCTATATCATCATGAGCAAGTATCCAGTCTTCTGAAAGCTGCATTGCTGCAGCAGGAAGCAGCAAGTCATTAACTTTTGCCCCGAACATCTCGCCAGTAAGTAGAAGAAGACCAGGCCTCCTGTAACTGCCCTGCCTATCAGAGTATTCCTTAGATATTTTATAGTGTTCTACAGGATCTTTGTCTGGAAAATACTCGCAGATTTTTTCATAGACTTTTTGCCTATGCTGCTCAATATATTGTTTGAAATTCATTTTATCAAATTAGATATTCTTAACAACATCACGCCATCTTATAGTTTAAAATAGACTTAAAATAATGACTATATTAAATAAGATGCGATTGTTTTTAAACCTTATTTTAAATCCGATAAAAAACGAAGGGATTCTTAGTGCACGTATTTCTTGGGCTTGCTGTCAAATTCCTTCTTGCAGGATTCACTGCAGAAATAATAGTTTTGTTTGTTATAATTAGACTTAAACTTTGAGTTTTCATCTACATCCATTCCACAAACAACATCTCTTTGTTTTTTGGCCATGTAATCACAAATAATAGAATAGCAGACAAGATATATTAAGCTTTTTGCGTCCATGAATCTACTAAGTTAACTGTACATTTATTTATTATTTCTTCATTTCTCTAGTAATAGGATTGCACAAACAATAAAGATTTAAATAAAAGCAAGTGAAGCATACGCAACAACGCTTGAATAGTCTTTTGTTACACTGCCAGAATCAGAATATTTGAGCAATAGGGATTTTGTTGCGCCCATTGCTTTTGCAAATAGGAGTGCGACAATTATGGGACCAGTTCCACATGCGCTGTCATTTAAGTCTAGGGCAGACTTATTGAAAGACTTATAATCAAGCCTTGACAGCTCATTGATAAGCGTGCTATCTTTCTTTGTTGCCTCGCTCCTTGATTCATAGTGGTCAAAATCAGAACTTGCTATGACAACTGCATTTGAACTAAGTTTTCTAACTGCAGAGATTATAGAATTTGACAGTTTTATGCTAGACTCTTCAGTCTGATCCAGCATACAGATAAAACAGAATTTTTTTGATGCTGCAATGACATTCAAAAATGGCAGCTGCACTTCTATAGAATGTTCATTAGAGTGAGCAGATTCGTCAACTTTTATACCATTGGTTGCAATAAGGCTTGAAAGAGCCGTATTATTTTTCAATATGCCGAGAGGAGTTTCCCAGTCCTGCATAGAGACTGCGATATTTTCTCCATTGCCAGTATGATTAGGTCCTACAATTATTATTGTGTCGATATTGCTAAAATGTTTATTTTGCGACAGTGCTTTGTAAGTGCATGCTGCCACAGAGCCTGAGTAGATATACCCTGCATGCGGAGATACATAAGAATAAGCATTTGCTACCATGGGATTTACATCAGCATCTGCAAGCAAGGTATTGACAGTATTTGCAAGCAATGTCTTATTTTTAGGATAAAACAAATCTGCAAACTTGTATTTTCTAGCCATTTTTATCATAAGATTTTTTAATAAGATTATTGAACCTCATAAATAATGCCATTTGTTTTTTAGAAAGCCTATGAGAATCTGCGGATTGAGGTCTGATAATTTTATTATTTAATCTTCCTTGCAGCATTAATTTTTCATGATCTGGACATAGCGTATAGAATCGCAATCCTTTTACATGCTTGACCTTGCCACCACAGGCTTCACAAGTATATGCAGATAGAATTTCTGCATTTCTTACTAATTTTGAAATTTCCTGATTATTATTTGGATCAGAGTAATAAAAACAAAGCCTTCCGAATTTCTCTTTTACCTGTTTGACTTCTATAGTTTGCTTGGCCTTATCTAATTCTTTTTGTATTTCGCTGCAGAGAACATCAAGCAAGTTATACCATCCGTCTTTCACATCAATGCCAAAAACAAGCAGATCTGTTATTACCTCGGTATTTTTATCAACAGCAGGATTATAGTCTTCATTGTATTTTTTTATAGATCTGATTAATTTTAAAAAATTTTTGTTAAGTTCATGCTCAGGAATAGTTTTGGATTCTTTTAATGCTCTGACTGCATTATCCTCTGATTTTTTTAATTCTTCTTCATTATTTTTACAATAATCGTGCGCAGAGATTCTTAAATTACTTTTAAGAACTTTTGGGTCTTGCTTCGGCCTCAAAAAAGAGTAGTTCATTAATAATTTTTGTTCTAGTTCCTTTTTCATAAAACCCCTTGTCATTCTTTATCTTTAACACAAGACATATTCAAGATAATAAGCATGAAACGGTTCTATACATTATTAATTTAAATTATATCTTTTTCCTGCAGGTAAAATCTTACTTCAAGAGCTGCTTTTGCCCCGGCGCCTGCTGCAATAACTGCTTGTTTGTATATTTTATCAGCAACATCACCAGCAACAAAAATACCATCAATATTTGTTTTTACTTCATCAGAAACAACGATATATCCCTGCTCATCAAGTTCAAGAGCTCCTTTTAGGAAATCTGTATTTGGCTTGTAGCCTATTGCAACAAACAAACCATCAATTTTTATTTGTGTTATTTCATTTGTTTTGTTATTTCTAATCTTTGCTCCAATAACTGAGCTTTCGCCTAAAATTTCTATAACTTCGCTATTAAGGATAAAATCTATTTTTAGATTTGCCTTTGCTCTATCCTGAGCCAGCCTACTTGCTTTAAATTCATCTCTTCTATGTATTATATGCACTTTAGTAGCAAACTTTGTGAGAAATATTGCGTCTTCTAAGGCAGTATCCCCGCCACCGACAACGGCAACTTCCTTGTTCTTAAAAAATGCCGCATCGCATGTTGCGCATGAGCTGACTCCTTTTCCAATGAACTTTTTTTCTGATGCTATGCCAAGCCATTTGGCAGATGCGCCTGTTGCAATAATAACTGAATGAGCATCAAAAACTTCGGTTTGGGTCTTCAATTTAAATGGTTTTGAATTAAAATCTACTTCTTTAACATCATCATTTACAAATACTGCTCCGAATTTTTCGGCCTGCTTTCGCATGCTGTCAATTAATTCCGCACCATAGACCCCATTAGGGAATCCTGGATAATTTTCAACTTCTGTTGTGAGCATAAGCTGGCCACCAGCATTAAAGCCACCTATTATAACTGGCTTTAAGTCGTCTCTTGCAGCATACAATGCAGCAGTAAGCCCTGCAGGCCCGGATCCTAGAATAACAACCTTTTCAACCATAGAAGTCACCTATCAAAAAACCTTGATTAATTTAATTATAATTATAAGTTGTAAATTAATAATTTCACTATTAATAATATTAATAATTTAATTATCAAAATTATCAAATTAATTATTAGTATTGATTTAAATATATATATTTTATACCTAAGGCAAATTTGTTATATAAACTGGTTTGGTCTAATCCACAATAATAGGGTAATAGGATGCTTATAGCAAATAATGAGAAAATATCTCTTGATAAAAAAGAGGCTGGGGCTACAATAGACTTCATTTCACATGCGCATACAGACCATATGTCTGCTCTAGCTACATCAAGAGGCATAATTTCAAGTCACCAGACCGTAGAGTTAATCAAAGCCCGCACAAAACCAGATAGTAAATTTAATATTAATTCTAATTTTTCAGAACTTGGAATTAAGCTGTTAGATTCAGGGCATATACTCGGGGCATCACAGTTGTTTTACTACGACAAACAGAAAAGTCAATCAGTCCTATATTCCGGCGATTTCCAAATGCAAAGTCCTTTTATCGGAAGACCGATTGAGATAAAAAATGCAGATATACTTATAATAGACTCCACATATCACGATCCAAAAATAAAATTTGAGGAAAAGGAGGTAACAAAGAAAAAAATACAGGAATGGGTTCTTGAAAAGATTGAGACAGGAAATATATTTTTTGGATCTTATTCCCTTGGCAAAGCACAGGATATTATAAAGATACTGAATGAAATAGGAATTATCCCTATAGTTAACAAGCAGACTTGCGCAATAAACAAGGTTTATATAAATTTTGGAGAGGACCTGAAATATGCATCTGTTTATGATGCAGATTCTGGCTATGATGAAATAATGTCAAAGAACTTCGTAGGCATTGTTGAACTTGGTAGACTAAGCAGCCTTAAAATAGAGCTTACGAAAGCATACAAAAAAAAAGTATATACTGCAGTTGCAAGCGGACTTACAAAAATAATGGAATTTAATTCGGATGCAACTTTTGAACTAAGCAACCATGCAGACTTTGAACAGAGCATAGAATATATTAATAGAGTTGCCCCGAAAAAAATATTTACTTATGGAATGAATAAAGAGGCCTTTGCAAGAAACCTTACAAAACTTGGTTATAATGCTTTGCCATTCGAATCCAAGGAATTAAATAAAGTTTGAACTGTTTGATTTTATGTACAGCAAAAAAATAATTGAAGTATTATCAGAAAACAAAATAAACCCTGGAGATTTGGTTAATATTGAACCTGACGGCATAACTGGAGAGATAATGCCAAAACCTGATTCAAGTGATAGTGACATTCTTGTCATCAAATTAAAAAATGGGTATAATGTTGGTATTGAATTCGGGCCTGAAACTAAAATTAAAAAAATAAGGGATGCAGATTTTAAATTTGAATTTCCAAAGTCCGATATTTCGCATGCAGCAGGGCTTCCTGATATAGCTCTGATTTACACCGGAGGAACAATAGGCAGCAAAGTAGATTATAAAACAGGTGGCGTTTACATGCTGCTTAAGCCTGAAGAGCTGCTGCACGAAGCGCCTGAGCTTTCAAAGATTGCAAATATAAGTGTTGAAAACCTTTTCAGCATAGCAAGTGAGGATATGACATATATAGAATGGCAGAAGATTGCATTAAAAATTTCAGAGCTTATAAAGAATAATAAAAATCTGAAAGGCATTGTCATAACCCATGGGACAGACACAATGCATTACACTGCAAGCGCATTGAGCTTTATGCTTGGAGATGTGCCTATTCCAGTAGTACTTACAGGATCGCAGCGCAGCAGTGATAGAGGTTCAAGTGATGCATTTATGAATCTTGTATGCTCTACGTATATTGCATCAAAATCAGACATTGCAGAGGTCGGAATATGCATGCACAATTCTTCAAATGATGATTTCTGTGCATTCATACGCGGCACAAAGGCAAGAAAAATGCATACTTCTAGGAGAGATGCATTTAAGCCTGTAAATGACAAACCAATAGTGCTTGTTTCGCATAGTGGTGAAATAGAAATTATAGGCGAACATAAAAAAAGGCATGATGTAATAAACTATGCACAGCCAAGAATTGAATTTGAAAGCAAAGTCGCGCTTATTAAAGTTTACCCGAATTCTGATCCTCGGATAATAGATTTTTATATAGATAAAAAGTACAGAGGCATTATTCTTGAGGGTACTGGACTTGGCCATGTACCAGTATCTGGCACACATGAAGATTTAAAGTGGACAGAGACTATAAAAAGAGCATTAGATGCAGGAATCGTCGTGGGAATGACATCTCAGTGCATATTTGGAAGGACAAATCCATATGTTTATAGGAATCTCAGGATTTTAAGTGAGCTTGGTGTTGTTTACTGCGAAGATATGATGCCTGAAACTGCTTATGTAAAATTGGGGTGGCTACT
>JAJYVI010000003.1 GCA_021792115.1 Microcaldota archaeon
TTACATTGCAGGAGCTAGAAAGTTCACCTGGATAAAAATGAAAAGAAGCTATAGAGGAGAATTGTCAGATACTATTGATCTTGTAATTATAGGTTATTACATAGGCAAAGGGAGCAGGACAGAGTTTGGGCTAGGTGGCCTGCTGTGCGCCGTATATAATAAGAAGAGAGACATGTATGAGACAGTATCAAAAATAGGGACAGGATTTTCAGAGGCGGAAATGGCAGAGCTAAAAAAAGATCTTGATCAGATAAAATCAGATTCAAAGCCTGTCAGAGTAGACGCGCTTATAAAGCCAGACATATGGGTTGAGCCGAAATATATTATCAAAGTCAGGGCAGATGAAATAACAAAATCCCCTACACATACATGTGGAATGCAGAAGGGAATAGGGTATGCGCTGCGGTTCCCAAGACTTATATCTGACGGTTCTGCGATAAGAAAAGACAAAAGTGCGGAGGATGCAACAACCACTGATGAGATAATAGATATGTTCAAGCAGCAGAAGCTTAGTAGTATAAGAGATACTTAAAAATGCGAGACTAAAATCATATTAAGTCAATACATTGGAATTAATAATCTTCTGCAATGTATTGTGTGTGGTTATTATTTAGAGATAAACAGATGCCCTAGATTATGCAGCGGAGTGGGAAATTATTCGTATGCTCCCTTGGCAGATGCCATTGCTGGTTATGAGGCCTTGTACAGTCACAGGCACTACTGAATTAATTGGCAGAATAGGGTAAATGCTTAAATTGTACTGCGTATTTTTTAGAATTTCTCGTTGTGTAAATTGCTGGGAATATGCTTTAAAGCTTAATATTGAGGGTAAATCTGCATGGGATATTGAGGATATACTAAACAGCTTAAAAGCTTCAATTGCGTTTGACGCGATTTTATTGGACTGCATATTGTTTGATATTATATTCTGCATATTATAAGCAGTATTATTTTTCAATATAAGTACATGGTATGTTGCATTATTAAGCACTAGAAAACTTATTTCACCGCTCGCATTAAGCTTATTTAGGGTCTCATTTATACTATTTGATATAATTGTAGCATTTGAGTTGACTGAATTTAAGCTCAAGCTTTTATTTACAGAGATTATGAAGTTATTGCTATAATTTACAATGATTGCATTAGTGTCATTTGTTGCAAATATCCCTGTACAATTTTGCAGCGAGGTGGAGTTTTGCACTGTAGATGGTGCAGCAGGGGCATTATTATTTGTAAATGTAAAATAAGTCGATAAGAACATGGCAAATACAAATATGCTTCCTATTACCAGTATTATTTGGCTTTTATTCATCATCCTCACTAACTTTAGTTAAAATCAAACAAGATAAAATTTAGGATATCCGCACAAGTGTATTACTTAATGCAAATACGAAATAATAATGATTATAGATAAAATAAAAAGTTATGCTTTAATTTATACTAAAAAATATTCTAAGCTTTTTCTAATATTGTTATATCGATTTATTATTGTGCTGCTATTCTTCTTTCTATGTTATATTTATTATTTTATTGTTGATGCAATCCCGCATTGTTTTAGAAAATTATCATTGCCTGACATATAAAGCGCATCTGGTTTTATGACCGTGTTGTTGACTGCGCTATAGTTAATGAAGATTGCGGGATACTTCTGCGCAATACTCATGCATGTTGTAGGGCTTGCATAGCTGTAATTTTTCACTATTTTACCTAGCCCATTTTGAAGATATGTGCAATTTGTAGAATTAATTACAAAAAATGTTATATCTGCAGAATTTTTTATGTGTGCACTTACTAGATTGTATATTATGTTTGTTGCGCAGTCTATTTCATACTGGAATGCTGATGAATTATAATTAACTACTATTGACACATTGCTTGAACTATCAAAATTGCTTTGAAATGTACTGAACCCATATTTGCCATTTTTTGCACTAGTGGAATGATATCCAAAATAAAATGCGGAAAAAAGTATTGCAAGCAATAAAATTGCAGATGCTACTATCATATATTTTTTAGCAGGCCTTTTTACAGTCTCTGTTTTACCGCGCTCAGGCGTGGCTTTTGTTTCCCCATTGGGTTTGCTTTTTATATGTTTTACATCTGGCATAATATTCCGCCTTGAAATTATTTATTGTTCTCCTATGATTTTATTTGTTTTAATTTAATTATTGCTTTTATTTATTATTTTTTATTTAGCAAATAAAAGCCTACTGACAAGACATTGTGGTCCTGCAGCAGATATGTTTGTATATAAAATTGCCCCATACAGCCCCTTGTAAGACAGGAATGTGCTTGAGCTCGAGTTTATATATATCACTGGCATACCTTTGCTAAGGTAAGTATCTATGCACTGACTGCTGTATAACAAGTTGCAGGTTGCATTGAGTTGAATGATTACAGGCGTTTTGCCTGCCTTCGTTATATTGTTTTGAAGCAGTGAAATGCAGCTTGAATTCGTCTGAGCGGCTGCTATTGCCACTACACTTGACCTATTTATCTGCTCTGAAAATGCACTTACAGGCAAGAAGTTATTCGCCTGCGATGCAATAGTATATGAATAATATACCGCTGCCAACATAGCCAGTATGAGTGCTATAAAGGCATATTTCCATAATCTGCTTCTCTCTTTGCGTTTGGCCTTTATGTTAACTGCTATATATACAGTATAAAGTATTATGACTGCTATTATGCCAATGAGGAGGAACAGGATTGGAACGAGCAAATATGCGAATTGCAGTTTCAGAAATACTGGAATATTTATTGACATTACACCCATGACGAACGGCTCTGCGAAGTGCTTTAATGAAACTAGTGATCGGTAAGACGGTGCTTTAATCGTGCTAAGACCAGAACTTATGTTATTCAATGAAGATATTATTGAATTAGAATTAGTAAGATTTACTTTGCCTGCAAGCATGAGGTTTATTGATTGTTGCTCTGACCCAATATATGCAAGAGTATATGGAATCTGCTTAAAGCTCAATTCTTCCTTAAGTATCTGTGCAGTATTGTTAAGCGACAACTCTTGAATCTTATTATATGTTGCATTTGCCTGCAAATATAATGTTTGAGTCTTGTTAATTGCAGACAGCAATGAATTAGCCTTAAGCGAAATATTCTGGTATATAGACTTTGATTTTATTACCGAATAGATTTCTGTAAGATTTGCAAGCGATACAGAGAGAGCAGTATCATTTGCTTTTGACAGAAGTACATTTGATTTATTCAGAATTGACAAATAAGTAGAGGTCGTCTTATTCATGAGCAGATTGAATTGAGTTTTGTTGTATGTCTCTATTGCTGTTTCAGAATATGTAGCAGCAAGTGTTGCAGATGATGATGCAATTGATGCTACTTCCTGTTTTGACGAAAGCTCGTTGTTTATCAGTTGATGGGAACTTGAAATAAGGGAATAGTTGAATGTCAAAGAAGGGCAATATCCTATATCAACACAGTACCATGGCATTTGTAAAGGTAGTGCTCCTGCAGGGCAGGTATTAAGCAATTCAAACATTGTCTGATTTAATGGGAATACAGGATTTTGCGGCATTTTTTGTGCTATTGATGTTATATTATTTAACGTTGAGTTAAGCAGTTCAAGTTGATCTACAAAGTTAGAATTATTTATATTTGACAGTATAGAAAAATATTTAATATATGTTGCGTTGAGCTGCATGTATTGTTTTGAAAAATTCATTATGCCATATCCAAAAGGGGAATCCGGACCCCCAACAGCTTGTAGATCATTGTTGCATGCAGGAACTGATGTGCATGACTGGCAGTAGTTTGAAAGAGTGCACTGGAACCTTGTCAAACCAGTAATATAAAGGCATGTACCTATTGATGCATTGCTTTCATCATTAAACATTGACATCTTCTGCTTCAAGTTTGATATGCCTGTCTGGTTTACAAAATTTGCTTTTGAAAATATGGAATTAAATATTGAAATGGCCTGAGAGCTGCTTGTGACAAGGGAATATTTTTTGTCTGAAGTATTTATTAGAATAAAGCTTTGATTACCTGCTTGAAGATGCATTACAATATATGTACTTCCATTGAAAGAATAAGGATAAAATAATGATGTGCTTATTGTTTTGTTAGGAAAATAAAATGCAAGATAGGAATGAAATGATGCATTCATAGAATTTGCAGTTACTGAATTATTAAGTGGGAATGATATTGCACCCGCACTGCTTATTAAAAATATTGATAATAGCAGAATTGATAAAAAATAAAATTTGTATTTAAACATTATACCAAGCTTTGAACAATTTTTATAAATAATAAAATGAAATAAATAAAAATATAACCTATAAAATCAAAAATATATTATATAAATATAAATAAATTCAAGTATGCCATAAGCAGCAGATTAATATATCTGAGACTTGCTTTTCAACTTCTTCTCGACTATCTGCAATAGAACTACTGCATTGTTATGTTTCTCATCCCGTGAGGAATATACTAATACTACGTTGTCATCCATTCTAGCAAGTCTAAGCAGCTTAAGCAGGTCTTTGTTTGTTTTAAGCTCCTCCTTATAGCGCCTTTTAAATTCCATCCATTTTTTTGGATCATGGGAGAACCATTTCCTCAGCTCATTGCTAGGACCTATGTTTTTCAGCCATAGATCTATTTTCCTAGAGCTTTTCTTTATTCCTCTTGGCCAGAATCTATCAACAAGTACTCTTGTCTCATTGTTCAGCGCAAATTTGTCAAACACTCTTCTTATTTTTATCATTTAATCTTTGGGCATTTTTATTGTGAAAATAAACCAAAAATGCAATATAATAAATTAGAGAGCAATAAATAAAAAGGTATAATTTAATTGCCTTTGCTACCTATTGTTGAAAATTTAGTCAAAATAATAAGAAACCAAAATCAGAATAAATTGAATTGTTTGATATGCCTGCTTATAGAGGAATACTTTTATATATATTTATTTACATAATACTTCTATAGCAACTAGCGACTAACTATAGTTAATTCTTGTTTAGTTTCTGAGGAACTGGGCTTTTCGCTAATATTTGTTAATTTTAATCAATTTAAAATAAATTTCCAAATTTGAGATTGCATGGATTCTAAATACTGCAAGGAGATCGGATTTTTATGCGGCTTGGAGATACATCAGAGGCTCGACACAGAGCGAAAGCTTTTTTGCTCTTGCAGTTCAAGAATAGAGGAAGACAGAGAGATAGGATCTGTATTCCGATTTCAACGGGCAGTATCTGGTGAGAGAGGTCTGACTGATGCATCTGCTGAATTTGAAGAGGCAAAAAATAAGAAGTTCTTATACACTTTAACTAGAAATCATGCCTGCCTAGTTGATATAGATGAAGAACCTCCACATGAGCTAGATGCAACTGCACTCAGATTTGCGCTTGCGCTTGCGCATTCTTTTGGTATGAAAACATTCGATGAGCTGCAGATAATGCGTAAGGTTATTGTGGATGGAAGCAATCCTAGTGCATTTCAGAGAACGATAATGATAGGGGATAGCGGCATGATGGACATGGGAAGTTTTAAAATAAGTATACCGTCAATGTTTCTTGAAGAGGAGTCTAGTGGTATATTGTCCTCTTCAGCAGAAACTATTAATTATGACACATCAAGACTTGGGATTCCACTTATAGAAATAGATACAGATTTTCACATCCCCACGCCTCAGGATGTAAAGGCAGTTGCTTTTCGTATTGGTAAGCTGCTGCGAATCTCAGGCTTTGCGCAAAGGGGTATAGGATCTATAAGACAAGATGTGAATGTTTCAATACTTGGAGGAGCAAGAGTCGAGATAAAAGGATTTCAGGACATTACAAATATGGATAAATTTATTGAAAACGAAATTCTTCGACAGCAGAACATCCTAAAAATAAATAGTATGGTGAAGAATGCAAATGCCTCTCTTTCAGAGCCAAGAGATTTAACTCATATTTTTACTAAAACTCAAAGTCCTCTTATAAAATCTTATATTAGTAGAAAAGGCACTGTTATAGGCATGAAGCTTGCAAATTTCAAAGGCATTCTAGGTATGGAAGTTAATCCTGAACGAAGATTTGGCACAGAAGTCAGTGATTATGCAAAGATTGGCGGTGTCAATGGGATCATACACAGTGACGAAGACATAAGCAAATATAAATTCAATGATGATGAAGTGCGCGCAATTAATGCTGAGCTCGGCATTGGTAAAAATGATTCCTTCATAATCATAGCAGGAATGGAAAGGAACTGCAAAAATGCAATCAAGTTCGCAAGGATGAGGCTTGAATATGCTTTTTCAGGCAGAGTCCCAGAAGAGACAAGAGGGGTCTACAATGCAGACCTGTTTACTACAAAGTTTCTCAGACCTGTGCCTGGCAGTGCAAGGATGTATCCTGAAACTGACCTTAGGACAGTGCGCATAACAAAGGCGATGCTTGAAGATGCAGAGTCGCACTCCCCAAGCATTGAAAAAGAGGAGGATATACTAAAGGAGCAGATAAAGGCCACCAGTCTCCGCGACCAGATGATGATGTCCCCAAGATATGGGCTTTATAAATTGGCAGTCTCATCAGTTGATATAAATCCTGAGTTTGTGGCTAATGTGCTTGTGCAGAAGTTTACAGAGCTGCGTCGCGCAGGGTACGATGTTGAGAAGATACCCGAGGAAAAGATAATTGAGATCTTTAAGCTCTATGCAGAGTCAAAAATAACAAAGCAGGCAATTGATGAACTGCTCAAGGAAAGCTCTAAAACAAGTGAGAGCATATCTGGGATATTGTCAAGAAAATCTCTATTAAAACTTGATGAGTCCAAACTCGCAGATCTTGTGCAAAATGTGATGCATAGCGCGAATACAAAAGACAGGTCAAAGATCATTGCAGCAGTGATGTCTGCAAATAGGCTGAATATTGACGGCGACGAACTTAACAGACTGCTTGATAAATTATTGTCCAAATAATGCTACTGTCCAGATAAAGCTTTGCATAGCGCATAATATCGAATTGTTATAAGACTTTTATATCTTAAGAGACTCAAGTAATCTATAAAGTGCTCTTTTTAAAATCCTAAAGTCATTGAAGTATTAGCAATTAAATGCAATCTATTTAAACTTTTAAGAGAAATACCATTTTATATTTTTTATAAATTTAATGGTGATAGTTTGAGCGGAGAAAATTTAGATGATCTTATAAAAAGGATCAATGATGAGATGGATCTGTTGATAAATGATATGAGCGTTCCTAAAAATGTCAGGAGCAGTATAACAGAGGCAAAGGAGAAGCTGAATAGCAATGATGAATACAGCGTGAGAATCTCTGCAGCAACTTACAATATAGATAGTGTCAGCAATGATGTGAACCTCCAGCAGCAGGCGAGGACGAGGCTGTGGAATATTTTGTCATTGCTTGAATCTATTAAAAATTAATCTCATTTATGGCAGATTTAAAACAATTATTAAATAAGCTGTCGCAGCTTAAGATCCTGCTTGCATCTGATGTAACGCAGCAGATGCTTGACGGCATAGATGAGAATTCACTGCTCCAGAAAATAATAGAGATGAAGAGCAGAGCTGCTTCTGAAACTCCTGAAAGCGCAGATCCAAAAAAAGAGCTGGAGTTCATTGGCAGTGCAGATATTTTAAAAATGGCAAAAGAGATTGCCACTGAAAAAGTGCCTATGCCAGTAGAAGTAAGCCGCAGCCAAGGGTTCAGGCCAGAGGCAGCTGAAATAGAAGAAAGATTCAGTGTGTCAGAGAAAGAGATAACAGCAGTTGCAAGCATAGATGATTTTACAAAGCATTTTAACAACAGGCTTTCTAGAATTAAAAAAATATTGGACAAGAGGCAGGGCATAAAATTCCTTAATGCCTTAGAAGAGATAGATAAAAACAGATATTTATCAGGCAGGGAAATTGCAGTCGTAGGAATTGTATCAAAAAAGATTGCGACAAAAAATGGAAATATCATGGTCGAGCTTGAGGACAGCACAGGCACTGCGAAAGTAATATTTATGAACAAGCAGGCACATAGCCATAAAAACAACATATTTGATGATGCAGCAAGAATCGTGAACGATGAGGTTATAGGAATAAAAGGAAAATTATCCCATCCCTTTATCATTGCAAATGAGATTATATGGCCAGAGCCTGTAATAAAGACTGCCAAAAAGTTTGAGGAAGACTTTTCAGTGGCGTTCCTGTCTGACATACATACAGGAAGCAAGCTGTTTATGGAAAAAAATTTCTTGCATATGCTTAAATGGATGCAGGGCAAGGTAGGGGAAAACAGCAATGTCGCAGGGAAGATAAAATACATTGTAATCGCAGGTGATGTTGCTGACGGCATAGGAATATACCCTAACCAAGATAAGGACTTGCAGGTGCTGGACATATACCAGCAGTATTCAATGCTGTTCAACATGCTTGACGCGGTGCCTGATTACATTCATGTCTTTGTGATGCCAGGCAATCATGATGCAACCCAGAGGGCCGAGCCCCAGCCGCCATTTGATGCAAGCATAATCAAGGATTTCAAGAAAAGTAATATACACATAGTGCAGAACCCAAGCTTTATATCTCTTAACGGGCTTGACGTGCTCGCATATCACGGGACTTCGCTTGATTCAGTTATTGCGTCAATCCCAGGGCTTGCATATTCCCAACCTGAAACAGCAATGATAGAGTTGCTGAAAAGGAGGCATCTTTCGCCGATATATGGAGGAAACATAATACTTCCTAGCCCGAAGGACAATCTTGTAATAGACAGGACTCCGGACATACTCCATATGGGGCATATACACACAAACGGCCTGGCAAACTACAAAGGCGTCTGGGTTGTAAACAGCGGGACATGGCAGTCCAAGACAGAGTTCCAGACCAAGCAGGGGCATATGCCTACGCCGTGCAAGATGCCTGTATTCAACTCCAAGACAAATAAGTTCACAATAGTAAATTTTTCATGATTCCATGGACATACATGAGTATTTTGCAATGTTCTCAGACGAATTCAATAAGGTTAACAGCATAGCCTCTGAGTCAAGGAAGAAGGGCAAAGACCCAGAGCTCTTCCCAGAGATAAAGGCCGCGCCAAGCCTTGCGGACAGGGTTGAGGGGATTATAGGCATAGAGGGCCTTGCAGACATTATAAAACATTCTGGCGCTGACAAGCAGAGGCAGGAGCTGGCATTCGAGACCGCGCGCGAGATTTGCACAAATAAGAAATTCGAGCAGGATCCAGGCAAAAGAGTTTTACTAGCAGTGAGGACAGGTCTTTCCATACTTACAGAGGGCATCCTTGTTGCGCCTACAGAAGGAATACAGGACGTAAAGCTGTACAAGAACCCTGACGGCACAAGCTATGCAGCAGTAGTGTTTGCAGGCCCGATAAGAAGCGCTGGGGGCACAAGCGCTGCTCTTGCCGCAGCACTTGCTGATTACTCAAGAAAGCTGCTAGGCATAGACAGGTATAAGCCTTCCAGCACAGAAGTGGAGAGGTACCTTGAGGAAATACATATATATAATTCTAGGGTCGCAAGGCTGCAGTACCTTCCAAAGGACGAGGACATACGCGTTATAATAGAAAACTGCGAGGTCTGCATTGACGGAATCCAGGTAGGCGACATAGAGGTCAGCATTCACAAGAACCTGAAGCGCACTGACTTGTCAGGAAAACAGGAATTATTGACCAATAGGGTTAGAAGCGGGATAGGACTCGTCATATGCGAAGGAATTGCGCAAAAAGCCAAGTCTGTTCTGAAACATGCAAAGAATGCAGGACTTAATTGGTCATGGCTCAACAACATAATAAAAGTAGACAAGGAGACTGTACAGGTAAAGAAGGCAAATGATAAGTTCCTTGAGGACATTGCCGCAGGCAGACCGATACTTGCATATCCAGAGCACTATGGAAGCTTCAGGCTGAGATACGGAAGGTGCAGGTTCTCAGGAATAGCCTCAAAGGCAGTGCACCCTGCAACAATGGTAATAACAAATGACTTTCTTGCAGTAGGCACCCAGATGAGGATTGACAAACCTGGAAAAGGCTGTATTGCAGTGCCTGCTGACTCTATAGAAGGTCCATTTGTCAAGCTTGATGATGGGCATGCAGTACGCATAAAGACTGCGGCAGAGGCAAATGAGATAAAAGGAAGAATAAAAAAAATACTCTCTCTTGGCGATATACTCATTACATTTGGGGACTTCAAAAAAACAAACACACTGCTGCAGCCCACAAGCTATGTAGAAGAATACTGGATTGAGCAGCTCGCTGCTGCAAATGCTGATGAAAATGATCTTGAAATTGCAAATAAAATCAATGCAGGCTCTCTTGGCTTTGCAGCATGCTATGAGTTATCAAAGAAATATGGAATCCCGATGCATCCGAGATATATATATGATTACAGCGACCTGTCTATGCAAGAGCTTAATGGTCTTTTTGAAGATATATTTGCATGCAGAGAGCTTGACAAAAAAAACATATCAAGTGTTTCTGAGATAAACATAAACAGCAAAAAGTCTACATTTGCTCTTGAAAAAATGTGCATAGAACATTTTGAGGAGACCAACAAGATTATAATAAAAGGTGACGATGCTCATGCCCTGCTGTATTCCCTTGGGCTTGTTAATGACAAAGAAGTTGCACTAAGCGAAACCCAGTTGGTAAACTTTAAGGCAGCTCAAAAAGGCACAGTCCTTGAAACATTAAATGCTATTGCTCATTTTATTATAATGAACAGATCTACTCGTATAGGCGCAAGAATAGGTAGGCCTGAAAAAGCAAAGCAAAGGATGATGAAACCCGCGCCTAATGGACTCTTTCCCATAGGATCATATGGAGGAAAAGAGCGTAGCATATCAAAGGCTTATGAGCTCAGCAAAAAGAAGTTTGACAGCAGAAATATAAGCATTGAAATTGCAAGGTTCATGTGCGATGGAAAGCAAATACCATCTTTCTATTGCGCTGAGCATGGCAAGCGAGCCACAATAGAGAGGATATGCAGTTCATGCAATAGAATCTCATATGATGTTATATGCAAGCACTGTGGCATTGAGACCTCTACATCTGGTGTCATGACCATAGATTTGGCAGACACGTATGAAAGTGCTGTCAAGGACCTTGGGCTTGGTGAGCTAGGTATGTTGCCAAAGAATGTGAAGGGCATCATGGGGCTTGTCAGCAAAAATAAGATACCAGAGCCTATTGAAAAGGCAATGCTTAGGGCCTTGCATAAGGTTTTTGTGTTCAAGGATGGCACTTGCAGGTTTGATGCAACAGATGTACCTCTTACTCACTTTTATCCTGATGAGATATCATGCAGCGTTGAAAAGCTAAGGCAGTTGGGATATACAAAAGACAGCGAAGGAAATGACTTAAATGATGGAACCCAGGTTGTAGAGATGTTCCATCAGGATATACTTATCAACAGGAAAGGCGCAGAATATCTGCTTGATATAGCACGATTTATTGATGATCTGCTCGTTAGATACTATAAGATGCAGCCATTTTATAATGCAAGAACAATAGAAGATCTCATAGGTCATTTTGCTATAACCCTATCTCCTCATACCTCATGCGGTGTTTTAAGCAGGATAATAGGATTTACAGATGCAAATGTGGGATTCGCGCATCCATATATGATATCTGCAAGGAGAAGAAATGCAGATGGAGATGAAGATAGCACTATGCTGCTGCTTGATGGCCTTATAAACTTTTCAAAGTCTTACCTTCCTTCATCTATAGGCGGAACAATGGACGCGCCGCTTATCCTTACAATAAATGTTTTGCCTGAGGAAGTCGATGATGAAGTATGGAGCATGGAAGTCATAGATAAGTATGGCATTGATTTTTACAATAGAACAATGAGTTTCTCCTCTCCAAGCGAGGCAGCAGTCGAATGCGTAAATAACAGACTCGGTTCAGACGCGATATACAGAAACCTTAAATTTACACATAGCAGCAGTATCACGTCAGTTGCGGATTCACCTAAAAAAAGCATATATACAGTCCTAAAAACAATGAAAGAAAAAGTTGATGCTGAGTTTGAGCTCATGGATAAATTATATAGCGTGGACAAGACTGATGCGGCGCAAAAGCTAATTATGAGCCATTTCATTCCAGACTTGATAGGCAATCTGCATTCATTTTCAAAACAGATGTTTAGATGTACAAAGTGCAATGCAAAGTATAGGCGTATTCCTCTCAAAGGTAAATGCCAGAAATGCGATGGCAAGCTCACATTTACAATTTCAAAAGGAGGAATAGAAAAATATCTCAGCCTTGCAATATCCCTTGCAAACAGGTACAATGTTGCGGATTATATAAAGCAAAGGCTTATACTGATAAAGAACGAGATAAATATAACATTTATAGATACTGCAGCTCCTGCAGGGTCAGAAGAGGATACTATTGAACAGAAGAGTAGAAAAAATGAAAAACAGATGAACTTGTTAAACTTCTTATAATAATAACAATAATAATGATACAAAATCCAGTGCTATAAACGCAGTATCACTTTTTATTTTTTGTAAGCATCTCAATCATGCTTACAATTTCATCAGCGCTTACTCTTTCAGTATTTATGCACAAGTCAAAAAAAGAATGCTCTGTTATGTCTATATTATAGATTGTTTTGAATTCTGTTATAGTAAGCAGGTCTTTTGTTCTTAAGAATTCTTCAGCATCCTTTACACTAATCTTATTATTTTTTGCATATCTTCTTGCACGTTCCATAATGTCTGCTTCTAGCCATATTCTTATTGTTGCGTCCTTTACAAGCCACGGTCCAAGCCAGGTTGTTACAATGCAATTTCCCTTTTTGGCAGCTTCAATAATTCCACTATCAAAAGCCTTCACAAATTTTTCATTGCTATTCTTAAGAATATCAAGCAATTCATCATTGCTTTTTGCATAGTGTTTGTAGGAATGGTTTATATGCAGGATACCGAGCTTTTCGGAAATTATATTGCCTATTGTTGTCTTTCCGCTGCTGCTAAGCCCACTAATGCATATTTTAATCATATAATGCCATGCCTAATATTTCTCTCGCAAATACCAAACTAAATTACTCAGTCAGTTTAATATCAAGAGTCTTCTCCAGTTTCTTTATAAGGGTATTGCTAGGTTTTGCTCTTTCATTTTCAACTCTTGCTAAAAAGCTTTCCTTTTCATTTATAATCTCTGCAAGAACTTTGAGTGACAGGCCCATATGTTCTCTTGCTGTTTTTATGGCTTCCCCATAATCCTCAACAAGATCTGGCATTTCAGGATCTGTATTATCTCCCTTATCAGGATTAGATGTTCTGTTCGCATGTGCTGTTGCAGTGCTTGGCTCGCTGCTTGTATATAATACCTTTTTATTGTAGCTGCACTTTTCACATACTCTTAGATCAACGCCTTCTACGTTGATAATATAGGCAGTATTTATCTTTCTGCCGCACAATTCGCATTCCTCCATATAACCCACTTATTTAAGGATTTTTGCTGAAATCTATGCATCACTAATTTAAAAACCTATTATAAGACAAAATATAAGTATAATAATAGAATTTAATGTGCAACCATCTGCAGTACATAAGCTCTTTGCTTTATGCCTACTTCATCAAGTTTCATTATGCCCTGCTCAACTCTGTTTCCAAATTTTATGACATCCTGAGTACACTTAGCGCACAGCACTCCTCCAAATATTCTAGCATTTGTTTTTCTTGTCTTTGCTCCTTTTTCAGAAATTCCATTAAGTTCCTGATTGCAGATTGCGCAATGCGGTTTTGCATTAGCCTTCCTTTTATAATGGATTACTGTCTTTCCGCCAACTTTTCTTTTTAATTTTCTAAAACTATTTGATCTGTACATTGGTTTTGGCAATTTAAACACCGGTTAAGATTAATCTAGTCATTCTTTTTTTATTTTTTTGTTAAAGTATATATAAATAATAATAAATAGTTTTTGCAAAAAGCCTTTAACTTTTTGTGCCCACTACATCAAATTCCATTTTCTCTTTTGCAGCCTTCTTTTTATCATAGATTAAAATCCCTATTGAGGATACTATTCCAAGCAGGAATACAATTGCAAAGAAAAACATAAGATAATTTAAATGAAATGAGAGCAAGGTTACAGTATCTTTTGAATACTGCCCAAATAAATGAGGAAGCAGTACATAGTAAATAAGAATAAATAATGGAAAAATTATGAACATAGGCTTAAGTTGCATCTTCAAGCTGCTTGTTACAAGAGGCATGACTTCCTTCTGTTTTTTTGAAATTTCTTCATTAGGTGCCTTATTTTTTATCATTTCATTAAGTTGCTTTGTTATCTCTTGTATCTGGAGTTGCACAGATCTCATCTTTTTTGTGTCTGTAGCCTTCCTTTGTATAACTAAAGTACCTATTATGTATGCTACTGCGATTATGATTATCGGTATTTCTGCATTGTAGAAAGGCATTGTTGTTAGTAAAAACATTTTATCCACTCATTGTTGTTTTTTATTTATGCGTTTATTTATGTTTATTTTAGTATCTAGTTTATGTTTTGGTGTTTTTATTGTATTACTCAATATTTTCATTAAAAAGATCTGATATTGCGTCTGCGAACCTTTTTTTGGCATCTTCAAACATGTGTTGTTTATTATTTATTATATGCATAGAGATATTTAAATATGATGTGTATTGTGACAAAATAGACATATTAATAAGCCTCTGAGTGTTTATAAGGTAATCATCCTCATTTTCTCTGACTCGTGTTCTGTCGTTTATTCTCCTTACAAGTATGTCCTCTGTTTCTGCATCAATGTATACAAAACCAATTATATTATCAAGCTTCTTTAGCGCTTCCAAGGGCAGCCCAGGAAGATATCTTCCATTTGCTGCTATTGAAGCATGCGTATCTAATATTATGTTTCCATCCATCTCTGACACTTTTTCAAATGCATGCTCTCTGAGCTCTGTTATTTTTTTATTTGACAAGTATCTTATCTGGTCTCTATTTTTTATATATCCTTTTTCAAGTCCTTCTGCTTCCATTATAGACCCTATATTTGCTATCTTGCAGTCTATTCCTTCTAAGGATTTCATAAGTGTGCTTTTTCCAGATCCTGGTGAGCCTGATACTATTATTATTTTTTTCATCTAGTCACATTACATTTAATTTATTTTTTATCATTTTATTACATTTTACTTTCTTTAATTTCTACTCATCTATTATTTTACTTTTATTTTTTACTTTATTTTACTTTATTTATATCCTACATTAGTTTTTACTTATTATTTGTTCTGATTTTTATTAAATATATGAAAATACACAGATTTTAGCTTGTCAACTGCATTAGAAACCGTTTCTGAAATTGAATATGGATTAAAGTGCGCAACAGTATCTTTATATGTTAACTGAATTCTAAATTCCTTTGCAGAACTTCCTGCAAATCCAGTATACCCCTTTCCAATAAACTCTTTTTTATGGGCATTACTAACTCCTAATTCTGCAAGGTCAAGCGAAGCATTTGCTAGATATGCCCTTATATTTGATGCAATTGAAAATACATATGAGTTGCTAACTACTTCTATAGCGTCAAAAGCAAGTTCATGTAATAATTCTTTTACAGGTTTATATCCTTCTTCATGTGACGATATAAAACTAAAAGGGTGGGCTGCAACTGCAATCCCTCCTTGTTTATGTATTTCATATATTGCATCTCTTGCATCCTTCCCAGGCATTATTTCATTGTTCAGGAAAAGTCCGACTATATGCCCATTTTTTGTAGATATCTCTTCACCTATTATTACATCAACTTTTATTTTGTTTTTGAGGGCATATTCTTTTGCTCTTAATGCGCCTTTTATACTATTGTGATCTGTTATTGCTATTACTTGCAATTTTCCAATAGCTGCATCTACAATGTCCTCCGGAGAGTCTATACCATTACTCTGGTTTGAGTGGATGTGCAGGTCGGCCTTAGAATAAACAATATCATTTATATTGTCTGATTCAGCAAAAGCAAAGGGTTTTTCCAAAGATGCACCTAAACTTGACTGCAAAAATGCGCCTAGGTTTCTGTGCACATTACTGTTGCCTATTTTTTCAGAAGTGGATTTATTATAATTTAGTTCCATTGTTTTCCCTATCTAAACTTTTGCAAACTATCCACTGGCTTTATATCTAAAACCTTACTATTTTTCTGTTTGTTTTGTTCAGAAGGTTATTACAGAGTATCCTTTTTCAATACTTTCAGTTATAAACCCTCCGCCCTTTACCATGTTTGTTATTTTTTTAAGTTTTCCTTCTTTGTCTACTTGCTCTGCAATGAAAATGCATGCACTTGGTTTGAATTCCTTGAATTCATTGTTTACCTTTTCATACAGGTCATTGTTTTCAACAAGCACCTTTTCACTTGGTCCAAAAAATAGCACTTGTATATCATTTCCAGCATCTTTTTGCCTTTTACTAAAATTTAATGCCATCTCTATTTTTTCCTGTTCTTTGCTTATTATTAAAGATAATATTTTAGCCATATTTTCACATATTATTGTATTCTAATGCATTCTAAAAAGATTAAAGATTAAAAAGAAAAAATCCAAATAAAAATAAATAAAAATAAAAAAATAAAAAGAATAGGATTATTGCTCCTTACTCCATTCCGCCCATTCCTCCCATGTTAGGAGGCATTCCTCCTGCGCCAGACTTTCCTTTTGAGCTTATCATATCATCAATCCTGAGGATTATTTCTGCAGCTTCGCTTGCACTGAATATTGCTTGCTTCTTGACCATCATAGGTTCATAGATTCCAAGCTTATCCATGTTGCTTACTGAGTTGTTCATAATGTCAACTCCATATACAGATCCCTCTTTCCCCTTATGTTTGCTTCTAAGCTCTACAAGCGTATCAACAGGATACATGCCTGCACTTTCAGAAAGTGTTTTAGGAACTATCTCAATTGCATCTGCAAACTTTTGAACAGCAAGTTGCTCCCGTCCTCCAACGTCACTTGCATATTCCCTTAAACTATTTGCAATGTCTATCTCAATGCTTCCTCCTCCTATGACAAACCTGCCATTTTCAATAGCACTTGAGACTGCCCCTATTACGTCTGCAAGAGATCTCTCTGCTTCATCGACTGCTTGTTGGGTTCCGCCGCGTACAAAAATTGTCACTGATTTTGGAACCTTGCATTTTTCAACAAATATCATTTGTTCTCCGCTGATCTTTCTTTCTTCAACAAGTCCTGCAAATCCGAGATCGTTAATATTCAAGTCTTCAAGGCTTGTAACTATCTTTCCGCCTGTTGCCCTTGACAGCTTTTCCATGTCACTTTTTTTGACTCTCCTAACAGCCATTATACCTGCTTTAGCAAGGTAGTGCTGTGCGACATCGTCAATACCTTTCTGCGTAACAAGAACATCAGCTTTTACATTCTTTACTTTTTCTACCATCTCCTTGAGCATTTTTTCTTCCTGTTGCAGGAATGCCTGCATTTGTTCAGGAGAAGTTATTTCTATCTTTGCATCTGTTTCTGTCTTCTCAATCTCAAGTGCCACATCCATTAATGCAATCTTTGCATTTGCAATTGTTTTAGGCATACCTGGGTGTGCTACTTCCTTGTCTATAAGCACTCCATTTATAAGTTCTGTGTTGTTTATGCTGCCGCCTGCCTTTTTCTCTATTTTTATAAAGTCATGGTCTACGGTGTATTTTCCAGAATTGTTCTGCTCAACCACCTGTTTTACAGCACTAATTACTATTTTTGCAAGCGCTTTTTTTGTGTTATCATCTCCTATATTTTTTGAGCCTATTGAGACAAGGGCTATTTTCTGCAAAATACTATCGTCTTTTATGTCAATTGCTTTTGATTTTTGGAAAAGAATTTCAGAAGCCTTATTCGCAGCCATCTTGTATCCTCTTATTATTGTCGTTGGGTGTATGCCTTGTTCAAGAAGCTCTCCTGCGCCGCGCAGAAGCTCTCCTGCCATTATAACTACAGTTGTTGTTCCATCACCAACTTCTTTGTCTTGCGTTTTTGCAATGTCAACCATGATTTTCGCAACAGGATGCTCTACATTCATTTCTTCAAGTATTGTAGCTCCGTCATTAGTTATCACTATGTCCCCAAGTTCACTCACAAGCATCTTGTCCATGCCTTTTGGGCCGAGTGTCGTCTTTATTGCATTTGCCACTGCAATTCCGACTGCAATGTTTGTCCTTTGTGCATCTCTGCCGAGGACTCTTGATGAACCCTCAGGAAGCAATAATATCTGTTGGCCTTCTAATCTGTTGTCTGTCATATTTACACCTTATTTTTTACAAATTTGTTTATTTTAATTGTTGTTTTAATATAAGTTTTAATTTAATATTGTGATTTAATATTAATATAATCTTAATATAATTTATACTGTATCCTGCATCTTATCTCTTCTATCTTTAATTAAGTCTGATAACTCTACTTACCATCAACTACAAGATTTAGAACCAATTATAATGCAATGTTTTATTATTAGATTATAATTTTGATATATATATTATAAAATAGAAAAGTATATAATAATTTCTTTTAAAAGGGTAACCTATTCGGGACTTTGTTGATTTGAGAGCAATATTTTTCAATGCCCTCTTTTTAATTATTCTTTTATCAAATATCTCCTGCGATATTTTTTATTTTGATTTTTCTAATGGAAGCATGTAAAGAAGGGAGGAGGTAATTTATAGTTATCTATACAATATAATATTAAAGTAAATACTATCCTCCCTATAGAAAAGAGGAATATTAAGGAAAGAGAGAGAATGAGAAATTGGAAAGATCTAGGAAAGGGCTTTAATGTCGTCGATTATATTCAAAGAAAAAGAAAAAATATCCTATAGTGGCAATGAATCCTATAAGCAGATTGACATCCTTCTTAATAACTCAAGCGAATTAAAGATAATTTCACCATATATAAGCCTATTCTATGCAAAAAAGCTTGCGGGATTAGCAAAATCAAAGAAAATATGGATTATAACCGCAAAGCCTAATTCTAATAGTGATCTTGCAGCTTTTAAATACTTAACAAAACTCAATAATATAATGACTTTTATTAAATTATTCATATATTTTGCAATTATTGGTGCATTTGCAATATTGTTTAAATTTTACACAGCTGCATTAATACTTGTTATAGTTTTTCTACTGGTATTTGTCGTATTGAGACTTAAATACGGATCTATAACGCATTCAAATATTTTTTTAAAAACTTCAAAGCAATTCATACATGAAAAGATTTATATTGGAAACAACTCTGCAATAATCGGAAGCGCAAATCTTACTTACAGTGGCACACATAAGAATATAGAGTATATAGAGGTAATCAAGGAAAAGGAAAAAATAAAATCCCTTGAAAAACATTTTGATTCGTTGTGGTCTTCCCTTTGAGTCTTATTTCGTTTTCTGTTCTGCATGTTCCTTCAAAGCCAATGCAGGCATTATTATTCTAACTATCCTGTTTGAAGCCTTATTTATTCTGTCCTTGTAATGTAGTATGATTGCGCTAATTGCAATACTAATAGCCATTCCCACTATTACATCTGTAAAGTAATGCAGTCCAAGATAAATTCTCCCAAATAAAATCAAGGCTAGCCATGCGATATATAGCACTCGTACATATTTATGTTTTCCAAGAAATAACACTAACCCTGTCAAAACACTTGCATGATTACTTGGAAATGAAAAAGTGTTTTCGCAAGCAATATGATTGATCCATGAAAGTTCAGCTATGTTACATGGCCTCGGTTCTTTAACTATTATCTTTATTAAATCAGATACTGCAAAAAGAAGTAAGCCTGCGATAATAAATGAATAAACATTGTTATTTTTTCTAAGATAAAGATATAATACTAAAACAGGAAGCACAACAAGAAAGCTCTTGCTTAATAGCGACATAAATGATGTTAGAGCAGGACTTGCAATAGCCTGTACTGCATGGAATGCCCATAAGTTTATTGAAATTTTGTATGGCAGAATATAAAAATTCAAGTAAGCACCGTATAGTTATATCAACTATAATTATAAATATTTGCAACAAATTTATTTAGTTTATTGTAAACAAAACTTACTATTATTAATGGAGCAACAGTGTACTATACTTTTTATTTTTGGAATACTAATTTTACAGATCTTATTGCAATTTAATAAACTAAGATTTTATGCGGAACAATAATGCAGAGCCAGAGTATCTTGCGAGACTTGCACCAGTATTCCAGCATGAATTTATAAAGCAACTTAAGCATTTAGATTGTAGATACAGAAAACTAAATAAGTATTATTTTTTAATCTCATCTAAAAGATCTATAAAGTCTATATTTTTACATTCAATATTTAGAGTAAAAATGAAATTTGAAGTTTCAGGTTTTACTAAAAAGAGAATCAATGACTTATCAGAGTTGATGCAGGATTTTGTTAAAAAGTCGATAAACAAAAAAACACCATTCAAGATAAGTTGCAGTATTTCTGGAACACAAACATTTAACACAAATACAATTGGCATGAATGCTAAAGATATAGAGGTTGCAATAGGAACCAAGCTTGAATTGCAAGGGTATAAGATTGATTTGCTGAAACCTAAATATATTTTTATTTTAAATATATTTAATACAGTTATTATTGCGGGTAAGGTTGACTTAAAAAATCCGGCAGCAATAAATATTATTGAAAAGCCTGAGGATATAAGCAGGGCACAGTTGAAATTAAGGGAGGCAATACTCTACTTTAAAATTGATCTGTCAGGCGTAAGAAATGCACTTGACCTTGGTGCAGCACCAGGAGGGTTCAGTAAAGAATTAAGCATGCATAGAATAAAGGTTATTGCAGTTGACACTGCAGATCTTGACAAAAGGCTTGAAAAAGATCGAAATATTACTCATTTAAGAATAAAAGCTGCTGAAATAAATTCAGGCCAGGTATTTGACATGATTACAAATGATATGAATATAGACCCTGCGGAATCTGCACAAGTAATGTTAAGCTTAAGTAATCTCCTACGCACTAATGGGTCTGCAGTAATGACAATAAAATGTCCTTCGAGAAACATAGCAGATTATATAAAAAATACAAAAAAAATATTATCTGCAAAATACACTAAATTCAGGTTTCAGCATCTGCCCCATAACAGGATGGAAATTACTATGTTTATGCTGAAAAAATAATGCATTTATTATTCTTCTTCATTTTTTCCTATTTTTACTTTTTTGAATACAAGTTCCATTTTTCCTGTTGCCTCTAGAAAAAGATCATGTTCGTCTATCGCAGTGTTGCTTGTAGAATTTAGTCTAAAATGATATTTGAATAATTCCACCATTTTCTCCTTTGTTGATATCATATCCTGTATGCATATAAGTTCATATCCTGTGCCTTGCATCACATTTTTAGTTGTTTTTAGAACAGCTTGCACGTACTCGTTTTTTGCAATTGGTGAAAATTCAGATTTAAGGGGATTGGGAATAAAATAAGTTTCATTTATCTCCTTCCATTTCAAATCACCAAATGTAACACTGTTATTTTTATAGTCTTGATAAAAGTTCTTGAAATGGAGAATAAGTTCTGCAGCCTTTGAAAAAGGTATTGAAATAGAATTACTTGCATTTAATAGAGGATAAGAATTATATTCTACCTCTAAGTTAGACATTACTTTATTCTGCTTACCATTCCATCCCTCAAATATTCTGTAATATTTCTGGAAATAATTGTAAAACTTAATTGAAAAATCTGAAATAAACTTTATTTCTACATTACCATTATAGTCTGGTAATGAAAAATCCCTAAGGATGAAAATACCATTGTTTGCCATTTGCCATGGCACTGTACTTATTGCCTCAACCCAAGACTTTTTACCATCAGGCATATAACTATAAATCTCATGTAGAAGCGATGACTCAATTATGACATCAATGCTATTTTTTTGGAAATGTACATTTGTTGCGCTTCCGACAATAAAATTTACTTCTAATTTCTGATCTTTCATCATTTCTGCAACATTGTCTATTGCATTTTTAGAAAGGTCCAGCCCGTAAATTTGTGTATGTAAAGGATTAAACTGCTTTGCAAGTGCGATCAACTCTGCGCCAGAACCTACGCCTACAGATACAATAGACTTAGGATTTCTTATGAATTTATGGATTAACTGCATTTTATGTTCTGCAACAGCTACAGCTTCTAAAGGATCTAAATGAGCCTCTTCATAGCAGCCCTTGCCTGATGTTTTGTCAAGATATTCTTTTGTGAAAGTTCCCTCTATTTTAGAATTTTTTGTATTCGCGACGTCTCCATTTTTCAGGAATTTATTAGCTATCCCAACACCCTAACCTAATATAATAAAGGCAGCTAAGATATTTATGTGCTACTGAGCTCTAATTCCAGCTCCTTAAGAAATTCTATAAGAAACCTTTTTTTTCTATTTGCCATCCTCTTTGCAGTTTTTGTATTTAATCTGGTATCTGCTATAAGTAGTCTGCTGTAAAAATGATCAAGTGCATATATTTTTTCATTTGGGGCTCTTTTTCTACAAAATGGGTCATTCATGTTGTAGAAAGATTTGAGATGCATGCTCACTGCTGAAGCAAAAGTCCTCATTATTGCAATAGCCCCTTCTGCTTCAAGAAGGTCTGCATCCTGCAGAATTTTTGCCTCTAATGTCTCTGCTTTGATATTTTTTGAAAAAGAGCACACAGAAATTGCATATGCGACATTGTTTATTTTGTCTTTTTGGTAGCCTAATGTTTCAAGTGTTTTTTTCGCAAAATCAGAGCTTTCTTCATGTTCATACCTATGCATTCTGGTTCCCTTGTATACTCTTACATCGTGAAAAAGTGCTGCAGGGACAAGTATATCCATGTCTGCACCCTCCTTTTTCCCTATTTTTTCAGCTGAAACTAAAACTCTATATGCATGGCTGAAGTCATGAGAAAGATCATTATGTATATTATTTTTAGCTATATTTATAAGCCTGTTTCTTAATTTTACATCCATAGTAAAACCTCTATACTCTATATACATTACAAAAATTATATATTACAAAAATACTGATCGCCTTTTTCCAATAAGTACATCATCCTCTATCCTTACACCTCCGAATCCTACAATATATATTCCAGGCTCATCGCTTATTACCATATTTTTCTTAAGCTTCACATTCTGCTGTGAGAAGCTTGCACCAGGATCATGAGTTTCTATCCCTATGCTATGCCCCAGCGAATGTATAAATCTGCCTTTGTACTTTCCTCCATGTACAGTGTTAATAAATTCTGCGACTGCAGCATGCACATTTTTACCATCTTCATTTTCCACAGCCTTCTCAAGACCTATTTGTTGTGCTTTATGGACGGTTTCATAGATTTCAGACATCTTTTTGTATTTTATTGATATCTTATCCGGTTTGAAAAAGAATGTCCTTGTAAGGTCAGCGCAATAGTTTTTGTATTTTGCACCTGCATCTATAAGCACTGTGCTATTTTTTGCGAGTCTGGTATTATCTGGAAAATGGTGCGGAAGTGCAGAATTCTTTTCAAAAGACACTATCGTGTCAAAGGCTTCTTTATCAGATCCATTGTAAGCCATAAGATAATTGAATCGTGCAGCTATCTCCTTTTCTGTTATTCCTTCTTTAAAATATTTTGGAATTTCTTTAAATGCTTTTTTTGTTATATCATTTGCAATCCGCATTTTTTTAAGTTCATCCTCATCTTTTATTGCTCTTGCCTTTGCAAAAGCTCCTGAAATGTCAACGATTTTCCGAGGCTTGAATTTTTTAATTATGCCTAAACTTCTTGAAGGTAAGAATTCCATATTTAGACCGATTATTTTGTCCTCTATCTCTTTTTTTAATATGTTTGACATCTCATTGCTATTGTTGATATTAAGTACATCCATACTTCTATTTTTTTGTTCAAGTGCAGTCTCATATTCAAGGCTGTTTGTAAGCAACTTTATTCGATCTTTCTTGACTAGTAAGATGTTATTTTCGAACAACCCGCTTTCAAATTCTGTGATATAAAGAAAATTAGGATCCTCATTTCCTGTATTTGATAATAATATAAGGTCTACATTTTCTGCATTCTTGAATATATTTTCAAGTTTTTTATTCATATTTTTCCCTATTTTACCTATAATTCCCATTGCCACTTATTTTATTTCTTTTTTTTCTATCTTTAAGCTTTGCAATGTTATCTATTGCAACATCATCAAGTTTTAGGCCAATATCACTTGCCAATGCAGATACATACCAGAGTATATCCCCCAGTTCCTTTGCTGCATCTTTTTTATTTAACTTCACGTTGTCCCTTATAACTTTTTGTATCATATTATTGAGCTCGCCAACTTCTCCAGAAAGCGCAAGTGCGGGATAGAACACCTTGTAGTTTTTTGGATATATAGCACTTTTTCTAGCTTGATTTTGATATTCTTTAAAATCCATTAAATCACCATAAGTTATAATAATTATTAATTTACAACATTAAAGTATAATAGAGTTTGCAAAATTTTGCATGCAATATAAACTACTGATCTATTTATTGTATTAACTATTGATCATTATGAAAATTTCAATAATAAGCACAAGTGACCCATCCAAGATAGTAAAATACTCAAAGATAAGTGCAGAGGACTTAAACCAGCTCTCAAATGACATTGGCAAACTGCTGGCAAAAAAAGGTCATGAGATTATACTTGTGCCTGATAAGGGTTTGCACACAGAAATTGCAGAAGCCTACAAAAACAACAAAGGCAAGAAAATATACGGGATGATACCAAAAAATGATACAAAGTTTGGTATAGACAATACAAAACCATATATTGAACTTGTTGATGAGAAAATAGAATATGATCACTGGTTTGATGTTGATGGTGAAATAGCAGCAAGCGGAGATATATGCCTTGTACTTGGCCTTTCACCAGGGATAATGCGTCAAATATGCGCTTTGAAATACCATTACAAGTTTTTTAATTCAAAGACAAAATTAATATGGTTTGAGAATACGATTTCTCAGTTGATACAAAAAGAAATACAAGAAGAAATACCAATAATATACGTAAATTCAATCTCTGATCTTGAGCAATTCGTATAATTTGCAAGTTACAGGTGTGTTAATGAACACAGTATTAAAAGTACTACCTAATGGGTTGCAGGTAATAGCAATAGAAGTGCCAGGTTTGCAAAGCGTTGGTATTGCAGCAGGTGTAAAATACGGATCAATTGATGAAAATCCGCGCATAAATGGCTCCGCGCATTTTCTAGAGCATATGCTATACAAAGGTACAAAGAAAAGGACATGGCAAGACATAAGTAATGAAGTAAGATCTCTTGGTGCATACCAAAATGCGATGACTGATTTTGAAACAACAACATTTATGATGCAGTCATTTAAAGGGGATATTGCAAAATCTATGGATATTATTTCTGATATAATTAAAAACTCAACAATTCCTCAAAATGAATTTGACCTTGAAAAAGGTCCTATAATGAATGAAAATCTGATGGATCTTGATAATCCAATGCGCTTTGTATTCGATTTTCTTCCAAGAGTTATATACAAAAAAAATCCAGCAAGAATGCCTGTAAGTGGGGACAATGAAAAAACTGTCAAATATATCAAGCGCAGTGACCTTGTTAATATCTATGAAAAGTATTATACACCTAAAAACATGCTGCTTGTTATTTATGGAGGCATTAGTACAGCAAAATCTTTAGCCCTTGCAAAACGCTGGTTTTCAGACTTTGATAGGGAGTATATACCAAATCAAAGGAAAATTATAAGTGAAACCCAAGTAAAGACAAAAATAAGTGAAAAAAGGCCCGGCCTTAAATCCACTCTAATAGGTATAGGTTTTAAATGTAATGAATTTGATCAGAAAAAGATAGAGGAACATGCATCGCTTGAAATAATCTCAGAGATACTTAGCAATAACCTTTTTGATGAGATAAGAGAAAAGAAAGGCTTATCCTATTTTTCCACTGCTAGTTATAATTTATACAGCACTTTTAGCTTTCTATCTGCATTCTCCAATACAAAACCTGAGAATAAGAATGAAGTTATTGATATAATGCTTGGAACTCTTGAAAAAATGCAGAATGGAAAAATATCAGATGAAGAATTAAGAAGAGCAAAGAAGGGTATAATCATCCCATATCTGCTAGGCAAAGAAAAATCCCTATCAAGTGCAGTAGACATAGTAAATGACAAACTCCTTTTCAATGATCCATTTATGTCTAAGAAGATAATGAAGTATGTTAATCAAGCAACGCTTAATCAGATTAAAAAATATTCTGCAAAGTTCATAAATACTGATGCATACGGCTTGGCTGTAATAGAACCGAAGTGAATGGCAGTATATGAATTGCGCCTATTTGTGATAATATTAATTATGACACAAGCAGTGCCGCGTTCATTCGTAATAGGCAATAGGACTTTTAATTTTTCGGCTGTTGCGGTAACAACCGTAGAACAAGAAAAAGGCTTGATGAATGCAACGGTAACAAACAAAACGTTCATACTGTTCATTTTCCAGGACAGCAGCATATACCCTTTTTGGATGTACAATACCTATAGCAATTTGGATATTATTTGGATAAACGATACAGCCAAATCAGGAACTGTGGTTTATTTCGTGAATGCAACTCCATGTATAAACAAGCCTTCCGCAGATTGCCCATCATACATTCCCGAAGAATATGCAAATTATGTAATAGAGACAAAAGCTGGATTTGATGTAAAATTAGGCGAAAGAATAATTTTTAACTATATATAGCAGAAAGCCCTCTCAGGGCTCTTGTGCTCTAGACGTAGTTCCTTCCATAATAGAGACTTTTCCTAGAACAAGTAAGTGCTTTTACAGAGGGTGTGGTCTTCCTGGCAATGAAATTCCACAAAATACAATACTAAGCCAATTATTTGAACTTGCATCCAATGCATCTGGAAGATTACTATTATACTAGCGTATTAAACTGCGGTTCCGCCGTGCATAGCCATTTTATCACCTCTTCTATGTGTATGTATTACGCTTATGGTGTCGTCCTCTAGCTGCGCTGTTTCTAACTCGCCTCTTCTTTTTAAAATGTTTGAAATAGGTAATTCCATAATAACCACTTAGTTATATTATTTTATAACTAAAAGGTATTAATATGTTTCTACGCATGGCGTATCTTTGAGTAATACCAAGCCAACATCAGACAATATTAAATACTATCAAAAAAATATTCAAGGGTGTGTGGTGTATGAATATCACATCTTTCGGGTCATTGAAGATCTGTGCGCGCGATGAACTGCAAAGAATGAAATCTGCTTACTTAATCCGTATTCTTTCTTGAAAGCGCTTTTATGCAGCTCTCAATGATATTAGTCTCTGCATTGAGCCTTTTTGCCAG
>JAJYVI010000004.1 GCA_021792115.1 Microcaldota archaeon
CCTATCCTTTATATTGGTGTTATCATGGTAGGCGACGACGAAGAATTTACTGCTAAGTTGGCAGTGGTTGGAGTAGGTGGACAGGGAAGCAATCTTATAAACAGGTTGTATAATTCCGGGATAAAGAGCGCGAAGACAATCGCATTCAATACAGATGTAAAACATTTGCATATGATAAATGCGCACAAAAAAGTGCTTATAGGGAAGGATCTTACGCGAGGATTAGGTGCAGGAGGATATCCTGAAATAGGATCAAAAGCTGCTGAGATTAGCAAAGAAGAAATTAGAGAAGCAATATCAGGATTTGATTTAGTATTTGTCGCAACAGGCGCAGGAGGAGGAACAGGAGGCGGAGCAGCTCCAATCATCGCAAGAATGGCAAAGGAGCAGGGAAGCCTAGTGGTTTCATTTGCTACATACCCATTTGCAATTGAGAGAAGTAGAAAACAAAAAGCAGATTGGACAATAAATGAGCTTAGCAAGAATTCTGATTCAACAATAATCCTTGAAAATGATTTACTTCTGAGTTATGCGCCTAACTTGCAGATAGAAAAGGCTTTTGAGCTTATAGATAGCATAGCTGCAAATGCAGTCCGCGGAATTGCTGATACTATATCTCTGCCAAGTCTTATAAATCTTGATTTTGCAGATGTCAGAGCAATACTTGCAAATACAGGGACAGCAGTAATTAATATAGGATCTGGATACGGCCCTGACAAGGTAGAAAAGGCAATACATTCAACGCTTTCACATCCTTTGCTTAATGTTGACAAGGAAGGTGCAAAGAGCGCACTTATACAGGTCAATGGAGGCACTTCTCTTACAATAGAAGAAGCAACAAAGGTTGGAGAGGGCGTTACAGTAGATCTTGATGCAAAAGCAAATGTCATCTTTGGCGCAAGGCTAACTCCAGAGCTAAATGATAAGATACAGGTTACCTCCATAATAACAGGAGTCAAACCAAGGCTTGGAGAAGTAATATTTAAGAAAGATGAAAGAAGTGCAGTTGACATGAGCCTTGAAGCAGTTCTCTGATTTGTTTTTGTTTTTCCTTTTTTTATTTTATCTTTTATTTTATCTTTTTCTATTTTTTTTCTTATCCAATTAGCCGTAAGTAAATACTAATAATGTAAAGTTTACTTGGTAATATAGCAGATTGCGGTATACAGGATAAATTACCATAAATAGTTATATATTTTAGGTTAGGTAAATACATATTTCATAAATATGCATGCAATTGAAAAACAAAAATAATTAAAGTCATCATCAAAAATCAATGCAGTAAATATAATATGCAGGACTGCATCGTGATAATATGATTCCAGAAAATCTTAAGAAAATAATGCAGAAGCAGGGCTACCATTTTGTAGGTAATCATTCAGCTATAAAAATCTGTGAATATACAGCAAATGCACTGCGCGGCAGAGAATCTTGCTATAAGAGCAAGTTCTATGGAATCGACACTGCGAGATGCATGCAGACAAGCTTGTCTATAGGATGTGATCTTTCCTGCAGATTCTGCTGGAGAATGATCCCTGATGAAATAAATATAAAATGGAATGAGCTAAATGCAGTAGAGCCTGATGACCCTGATTTAATAATAAATGGGTTTTTGGATGAGCAAAGGAGGATTGTAAGTGGGTATAAATCAGGAGGTGACATTGAAATATGGCGTAGGGCAAACCATCCTGTGCATGTTGCAATAAGTCTCACAGGGGAATCCTTATTCTATAGACGTATTAATGAGATTATACTATCTTTCCATGCGCATGGAATTTCAACATTTATTGTTAGCAATGGTACACTTCCAGAAGTAATAGAAAAGCTTGAACCTCCTACTCAGTTTTACATATCTTTGCAGGCTCCAAACAAGGAGCTGTATATGCTGGTTACGAGACCAAAGCTTAAGTCATCATGGCAGAGGTTCTTGAAATCGTTGAAAATAATGAGATCTATAAAAACGAGAACTGCATTAAGAATGTCATTGATAAAAGGTCTAAATATGTCAGATCCTGAAGGTTATGCAGAACTTATAAAGCTTGCAATGCCTATGTACATTGAGGTAAAGGGTTTTTCATTTGTCGGCGGCGCTAGAAGCCCAAGCAGAAATCTGCATTATGAAGACATGCCTTCCTATAAAGAGGTAAAGGAGTTTGCAGAGCTGATTGCAAAGCATACAGGCTATAAAGTATCAAATGAGCATGAAAAAAGTAGGATTGTACTGCTTTCTCGGGATGATGATGCAGAAAAAAATGCAAAGATAAATTTTAAAGCGCTGTATGGATCTTCGTCAGACAAAACTTATAAATGAATGATTTAATGATCACACCTAACATCGGTTTAAAAGAAATTTATGTCGTTACTTCAAATAAAGGCAAGATAAAAGAGTTGACTGCACTGCTTGGTAGGAGGTTACAAGTTGCAGATATTGATTTATCTGAAGTACAATCTATTTCAGTAAAAGAAGTGGCAATAGACAAAGCAATGCGTGCATATTCAAAAATTGGGAAGCCTGTTCTTGTAGAAGATACTGGTTTATATATAGATTCTTTCAATGGCTTTCCTGGTGCGCTGGTAAAATGGGTTTATAATGCAGTAGGTAATGATGGAATTTGTAGCATGATGAAGAATGCAAAAACAAGAAAGGCATATGCAGAGACCTGTGTATGCTTATATGATGGATTAAAGCCAAAAGTATTTACAAGCAGGCTATCTGGAATTATTGTAGAATCCCCAAGAGGCAATAAAGATTTTGGATGGGGTCCGATTTTCCAACCGAACGGCCATAAAGAAACTTTTGGCGAGATGGACAGAAAAATAAAAAATACTATTTCAATGCGTGCAAAGGCACTTGCAAAGCTTAAAAAATATCTAATTTCAAATTAATGTTATATTATATTATTTTAATTTATTTTTAATCTACTGCATCAATCTTCATCAATTATAAATATCCTCATAATAATATAAAATAAAGCGAAATAAAAATAAGTTAAATTTATTAAATAAATCTTTTATCCGTCCTGCAGGAGGCGGGATAAAAACATTAACTTAATCTATTACAAGTTCTGTATACATAGATTATGACTTTATATGCTTTAGGATGATCTGTTAATGTACTTTGTATTAAATATGCTAGGCATTATACATGATATCATTTCAATCAGATTTCAGGAAATTCTATTCACTATCGGTATTATTGTTTCTGCCGTAGGGTTGGCAGTGTCTGCTATTTTTTCATTTAACGATATCTCAAGTATTTTTAAACATCTTAAGTTTAGAAATGCTAGCATTGTATTGTTGTTGGTCGTTATATTTGTTTTTTTAATGCTTGAATTTACAGTTATAAAATCGACTCAGAGGGTATTTTTTGATGATGTAATTTATCAATCACAGGCACTATACCTTATCAGGACTGGCCAGGCAGTAATGTGCAATTATGGCACTCCTTTCCAATGCTTTACAAATTACATGTTCCATGAACCCATTGGCACTGCATTTAATATTGCAATAGGTTATGCAATATTTGGAATAAATCAGGCTGCAGCATATAATGTACAGCTTGCATTAGCTACAATTTGCATAGCTATTGTTTTTTTTATCTCATTTCTATTGTTTAAAGATCATAGCGCAGCGCTATTCTCCGCAGCATTTTTTGCAATGAGCCCCACATTGCTCGTCTGGGCAAAGCCAGTAACATCTGATTTAGAAATGATGTTTTATGCGTCTTTAAGCATTTTTTTTATGATCATTTTTATCTATAAGAAGAATATCAGAACATTTTCAGCCCTTGCATTTTCTATGGTCCTACTTACATATATGAAAATAAATGCTCTAATCTATCTTTTTCTTTTACCCATACTCTTTGTAATAATTGACGGAGAAAATATAATAAAATCAATCAAAAATAATATTCATAGGCTTATTATGTTTTTTAAAAGCAATAATACTATAAATATGCTGCTTGTGCTTTTTTTAGTTATAGGCCTAATGCCTGAACTTTTCTTTTCTTATAATGAGCTTACAACTGCACCTTTTGGATACGAAAATGCACAGGTGCAATACAGTTGTAGCGTAGGAGTAATTACTCCGCATTCTAAATTCAGTGCAGAATATTTTATAGCAAACTTGTGCACTAATTTATATTTTTGGCTAGATAAGTTTAAATCACAAGGCATTTTCCAACCTGTATTATTTACTGTATTTTCAATCTTTGGCGCTGCCATGATGGCAGTGTATAAAAGAAGAACTTTTTTAATGATTGCATTTTGGTTTTTGGCAATCTTTATTTCATATACTGCTTTTTATGCAGGCGCAGTAACCTATGGGTCTGATTGGCGATTTATATTAGGTGTTATTGTGCAGGCAAGTCTTTTTGCAGGTTTCTGCGCAGCAGGAATCCTGAAATTTATAAAATATTTAATGCGATAAAATGACTAGGCCTAAAATAATGCATATTTGGAAACTGATAGCCGAAACTCTATTAATTTTATTTATACTTGCACTTATATTTTATCCTGTTTATGTATTGATTCCAAAATTATCATCTAATACAAATGTAATTCCTGGTAAGACTGCAAGATTCTATCAGAATTTTGTGTATAATAGCAGTAATGAAATACCTGTCAACTGCCTTGTTTTTACATTTGATCCTACTCTATTTTCTCTGAATAATAGAACCTCAATGCAGTTTGTAAATTTATATAATTTTTCTCTTATCCAAAACCTGTCGGGGAAGTATTCATGTCTTGTTGCAGATTATGGATATTGGTGTTATACGCAATATGCACATTATTGTACAAACCTATCACAATACTATGAAATGGTACCTATAAAAATAATAAATGATACAGGGCTTACATTTGGATTTTATTATATTAAGCTAAATAACATTAGCAAAAGCTGACTTAAAATATTATATATTTTTCAATATCACTGACAATATAATAAGACCATCCCGCAGTGCCATTAGCTTTCCCGCTCCTGTATATCTTTTTCTTTCAAAGCTAGGAATTTCGAGCACCTTAAGACCCTGCTTTTTTGCTTTAATGCTTATTTCTGTTTCAATGCCAAAACTTGCTTCTTTCAAATTTAATTTTTTCAGCGCCTTTTTTGAAAAACTTCTATAGCCATAGCATATATCTGTGTATTTTGATCCATATATAGAGTTTATAAGCCATATAAAGAAATAATTGCCTAACTTCCTGACAAAAGATATGTCATCTGAACCACCGCCATCTAAAAATCTTGAACCCATGCATACGTCATAACCAGAGTCTATTGCAGATATAAGTCTTCTAAGTTCTGTTGGTTTATGGGACAGATCTGCATCCATAAATATTACTATATCTCCTTTTGATTTTGAAATTCCTTTGATAAGGGCAGACCCTTTACCTCCTTTGTTAAAGTAAATCTTTGCCCCATTATCTCTTGCAATTTTTACAGTTCTATCTATAGAATATCCATCAACAACAATTATTTCTGGTTTTATATAATTAATCTCTTTATTTATTGAAAAAAGCAATCTAGCTATATTGCCTTCTTCATTTAATGTCGGAATTATTATACTTACTGATGGCGTCATCTGTATCTTACTTTAATTAAATTTAGCTTAGTTATTTTATATTAATTGAAGTATATTTTTATTAATTTAGTTATTATATACTGCTATGTTACTAAATCATTTTAAATAATAGGTAGATAAAATGATAAAGGCAATTATATTTGATATGGGAGGCGTAATTGTTGATTATAAAGAAGAACAGTATTATGATTATTTGTCAAAAAAATATAATATAAATAGAGCGCTGATTCCAAAAGTTTTTGATCCATTAATAGAAGAAATGGAATGCGGAAAGATGAAATTAAGTGAAATGCTGCAAATCGTCTCAAAAAAATTAGGGATAACTAAAGAAGAGATAGAATGGACTTCTGCATTTAAGAGGATCGGAAAGCGCAATGAAAAAATGCTTAAACTACTAAAAATACTTTCAAAAAATTATAAAGTTTACCTGCTTTCTAATATAAGTAAATCAAGGTATATTGAAGCTTTAAAAGATTTTATTAACAATGAAACAAATTTATTTGATAAGCGATTTGCATCATGTTATATAGGATTTAGAAAGCCGGATAAGAGAATATATAGGTATGTTTTAAAAAATATAAATGTCAAGGCAGATGAAGCAGTTTTTATAGATGACCGCGAAGAAAATATTAAGGGCGCAGAATTAGTAGGTATAAATGGGATATTATTTACGAATTATACTACTGTAGTTTCGAGTATGAAAAAACTTGGCATTAAATGCAGTAAATAAGACGGCATTAAATGTAAATTATATAAAGCCTGATACGGTATATTATATATTCTGATGAACTCTATGTGCTTAAATTCAGTTATTGAAAAAATTTTTGCAGGAACTTGGATTGCAGGACCAAGCATAGAAGATGCTATCTCTGAAGCGCATAAATTCAATGCTGTAAAAATAAATGGGATAATAAATTATTTAGGCGAGGAATTTAATAAAATAAAAAATGTTGATAATGCTGTAGAAATCTATATTGCGGTTATAAAAGAAATTCGGAAAAAGCATATTAATTCAGACATTTCAGTAAAACCTACACAATTGGGCATACTAATAAATGAAAAAGTTTTTGAGGATAACTACTTGAAGCTATTGCATTTCGCAAAAAAATATAATGTTTTTATATGGCTTGATATGGAAAATGCAAAGTACGTAAATTCCACAATCAAGGCATATCTTAATGGGCTTAATACTAAAAATAGCGGTATATGTATACAGGCTTATTTGAAAAGGAGTATAAAAGATATCAAAAAAATAGTTGCTAGACAAGGTATTATCCGACTTGTAAAGGGTGCATATGTAGAAAATAAGAGAATATCTTATAATTCATGGGACAAAACAACAGAAAATTATAAGCGGTTACTTCTTTACTTGTTTAAAAATTCAGATAATTTCACAATTGCTACACATGATCTCCAAATAATAAAATATGCAGAGGATTTAAATGAAAAATACAATAAAACTATTAATTTTGCTATGCTAAAAGGTATTAAAAATAGGCGTCTTATGGCGCTTGCAAAAAAATATTCTGCCTATGTTTATATACCATTTGGAACTGCATGGTTGCAATATTCTATTAGGCGTCTTAGAGAGGCAGGGCATTTAAAATTAATACTTAAGTCATTATTGGAAGATCAGAGTATTGAAAAATATAAAAATGGTGCTTGAATGGTTCAGTTTGATGGAATAACTGTTAAAAAGTCAGAATTTTCAGAGTGGTATACCCAAGCCCTTATAAAATCAGAATTTTTTGACTATAGCTCTGTTTCTGGATGCATTGTATTTAGACCTGATGGCTACTTTATATGGGAATCTATTCAGAAATTTACAGATCTTGCATTTAAGAATGAAGGCATAAAGAATGCATATTTCCCACTGCTTATACCAGAAAAACTGTTTGAAAAGGAAAAAGAACATGTAGAGGGGTTTAATCCAGAAGTTGCATGGGTTATGCAAGTAGGTAATTCAAAGCTTGATGAAAAGCTTGCTATACGACCGACATCAGAAACAATAATATATGATAGCGTATCAAAATGGATAAAATCTTGGAGAGATCTACCTTTGCGCCTTAACCAGTGGTGCAGCGTAGTACGTTGGGAATTTAAGCATCCTACGCCACTGTTAAGGACTCGTGAATTTTTATGGAATGAAGGGCATACTATATTTGCAACACAGGAAGAAGCAAACTCCGAGAGAGATAGGATATTGCAAATTTATTCTACAATCTTAAAAGAGTATTTAGCATTGCCTGGAATTATTGGGCAAAAAACCGAATCTGAGAAGTTCGCAGGCGCAGAAGCTAGCTACAGTATAGAATTTATTATGCCTGATGGTAAAATGATACAAGGGCCAGATTTTCATAATGATGGCCAGAATTTTGCAAAGGCTTTTGATATAAAATTTCTTGATAAAGAAGGTAAAAACCAGTACGCATACCAGAATACTTTTGCAATAACAACAAGAGTTATAGGTGCTATGCTTGCAATACATGGCGATGACAAAGGATTGGTTATTCCACCGAAAGTTTCACGCATTCAGATAGTAATAGTACCTATATACAACAATGAATCTAAAGAGGAGGTGCTTTCATATAGCAATAAAATATACACCGAGCTAAATAAAGATTTTAGAGTTCTACTTGATGATGTTGATATTTATTCACCAGGCAATAAATTTAACAGATATGAATTGCGTGGCATACCATTAAGGATTGAAATAGGCATTAAAGAAAGCAGAGAAAATGCTCTTACTATTGTAAGACGGGACCTAATGAAAAAAGAGAAGATAGAAAACAAAGGCATTACTAGTCAGTTAAGCAATATACTATATAATATGCATGAAGACATGTACAAGAAAGCAAAAGAAGCTCTAAGCAATGCGATAGTGATAGTAAATAACTATGATGAACTTAAAAAAGCACTTTCAGATGCAAAAATTGCGCAAGCTGCATGGTGTGGAAGTGACCAATGTGAAAAAACTATAAAGTCAGATACCCTTGCAAAGTCAACAAATATGCCTTTTGATGCCCAGCAAGGCATTGAGAAAAAGAAATGCGTTTACTGCGGGAATGTTGCAAAACATATTGTAAATTTTGCTAAATCTTATTAACTTAAATTCAGCTAATGCAATAACTCCAGCATTTATATAATCTATTTGCCAAAATCAATAAAATTATTGATTAATTTCCTGCCAATGCTTTTCTTTCCAAAATGTTCCGGGTGAAATTGTGTCCCCCATATTGGTTTAGAAACATGTCTTACAATTTCAATACCTTGTTTGGAGACTGCAAGAGGAATCAATTTTTTTCCCACACTTTTTACACTATTGTGATGGCTTTCAAAAACATAAAAGGAATTGGGCATGCCCTGCAGCATAATGTCTTCCTGAACTTTATTAATTTTAAGTAGTCCATATTCATATTCTTTCAATTGTTCTACATGCGCGCCATAAATTTTGCATATTAATTGGAAGCCAAGACAGATTCCAAGCAGAGGCTTTTTAAATTCCATTATTATTTTTGCTTCATTTTGAAATGTTTTATTAGGATAAAGCACATTAAATATATGGCCTCCTGAAAGAATTATCTTATCATATTTCTTGAAGCCTGATTTATTAATTTCACTCGAGTCAATCATATCATAAGAATAATTTGCAAGTGCTTTATCTAGTTCAGGCAACTCTACTGTCAAATTATTAACAATAAGCAATTTCATAATTAAAATAGGATATAAAAATCTATAAGCTTTTATTTTATCTTGAATAAATTTGTCAAATATTTTGTATATTTAATAATGGTAATTAGCATAAATTATTAAATTGGTTTGCAGATATAAAAATATAAAGAGAAATAGTAATAATATCTATGTAATACAGCCCTGTCATCTAGTGGCCAAGGATAGCGGGCTTTGGACCCGTTTACATCGGTTCGAATCCGGTCAGGGCTATGTACGTATATCTTTATCAAAAATAATAAATATTATTTAGACATGTCTATTTTTTGTCTTTAAAATCCCATTCCTTTGTGATTGTTTTTGATGGACATATTGGAAGACCATGACTCATTCTTTCATCAATTTTTGTATTTGATGCAAGGCATAAACCTATGCATCCTGCTTCTTCATATCCTTCTTTTTTTGCATCTGCTTTGTGACTATCCAGACTTCGCAAAACCATAGCCCATTTATTATCATCCCATCGCAGTATTCTTGAAAGCTCATTGTTTCTTGCAACATTCCCCATACTAAACTCTTTTCTATGTAATAACAATACACATGGAAAAATATCCCCCTCCGGATCTATATGTATAATACTTTTATCGTAGATCATGCAGCTTACACTACCTATTTCAGGCAGGTATTCTTTTTCGAATTCATGAATTTTATCAAAAGGCACAGTATATGGCGCAATCCGTATTTGCATATCAGCAGAGGTTGATTTTATTGCTCTAAACATTTCATAGTATTTGATTGGATCCATTAATATTTTATCTTTGTTTTTATATCCTGCTCCGACAGGAGTTGCATAAAGAAATGAGACTTTGTTGACTCCAAGGCTTTTTGCAAGGCTTATGATTTCTAGTGCTTCATTTGCATTATCTCTCATTATCACAGACCATATTGCAACATCAATGCCTAGCTGCCTAGCATATGTTATTCCTTCTATAGCATTATTAAAGGCATTCGCCTGTCTTATCTTATTGTGAGTTTTAGAATTAATTCCATCCATGCTTATATTTATCTGAAAAATGCTTTTGCTAAGTACCTCCAGTTTTTCTTTAGTCAGGAGCATGCCATTTGTTTCTATCTTTACTTTTAGACCATTATCTGCCGCATATTCAACCATATTTAAGATGTTCGGGTGCATCATTGGCTCCCCACCACCAATTACAAGATATTCGGTATTCTCTTTTCTTGCCATATTCACAACCCTATTGAAATTTTCTTTGGAAATGGCAGTTTTGGCTTTAGGCACTGCACAGTGCACGCAATTGGCATTGCAGTTGTATGTTGCATGTAAGAAAATTTTGTTGACCATCAAAGACATCTTATTTTATTGACAATAAAAAAATTTGTTTTAGATATATAAAATTTATTTTTTGGTACTCTATGTTTAACTTGCTTTTTATGACTAAATATAGGTTGATAATGTACAAGCATCTCTTTCTTATCTTGTATCTCATTGCATAATTCAAAAGCAAAAATAACTTTATTTACTTTAATATTTTTGCTTTCTGATATCAACCTTTCTGTTTTATCCCATTCTTATTCAAGACCTTCTGGGAACATTCTCTATAACTCCTTTATAATGTCTTCTGTTATTGTCATACTATCTTAAAAATATTACCCTAACATACCAAGCTTAGACAGATAATTTATAATTCTATCATTTTCATTTTTAGGTATCTTATTATCTGAAATCCTTGATAGTATCGCATCAACAGTTTCTATCTTGAGATCCCCTATGAAAAAATCTGTAAAATTGTATAATTTCACCATACCTGAAGGATTTATTATAAATCTAATATCCTCTTTTGGCTTCTGCCTGTTAATTGAATTTAGATCAAAATTAATATCAGGAAAATCCTTTACTATTCTATCCCCTTCTGCTTTAAGCGCAATTAAATCTTTATCATTAAGGCCACCTAAAACATTCCAGTTGTCAGCAGCAAATCCAACAGGCAAAGTAAGCCTAAGTCGTATATTATTTATTCCATATTCATTTATTTGTGAAACCATCTCGTATATTGAATTATGGTTTGCATTGTTAACACTGCAAGTTATCTGAACAGGTATTCCTGCATTTTTTGCCGCAGCAAGATTCGCCATTGAAATCCTAAATGCATTGATAGCGCCATTCTGCGCTCTAATTTGGTTGTGGATTTTTTCAGGGCCGTCTATGCTTGCGCGTATTATTAGATGCCTGGTGTTTTTGAATATTTCCGGCTTTGTCAGTAAAATTGCATTTGTTTCTAGCACAGTCCGCATGCCTATTTTTTCAGAATATGCTATTATCTCAGGCAGATCCTTCCTTATTAAAGGCTCTCCTCCATTCAAATGCACTTCATTGATTTTATTCTCTTTTAGTTCCTTGATAATATCCTTTATTTTTTCAGTTGGCAATTCACTGCCAATATGTAATTTACTATAGCAATGTATACAGTGTAGATTACAGGAATGCGTCAATTCAAATTCAGCGTTTTTTATCATGTTTGCAATTCCTATTTGTGATTTATTTTTAATATCCAAACAAACACTAATTCAAATTATATTCTTATTTTTAAGTTTTCTCTTATTTATTACGCATTTTCTTTTGACAATACATCTATAATTTCTGCAGCACTTACGGCATATGTACCTAACTGAGAAACCGCTATGCCTGCTGCGACATTAGCAAGATGGCAAGCGTCTAAAATATTGGCACCTATGCTTTTTGCTACGGTTATTGTTGAAATTACAGTATCCCCTGCTCCTGTTACATCATATACTTTTTGTGCATGCGACTTAAGGTGGTGTTGTGCGCCATTAGGATAAAAAAGAGACATTCCATCAGCACCTCTTGTAATTAATACATAGTCTGGTTTTACCTTTGCAAATATTCTCTGGCTTGCCTTGTTAAGACTGGCTTCATCTTTTATCTTTATTCGTGAACCATCAGAAGCTTCATTAGTGTTTGGGGTTAATATAGATATATTTTTATAGAATCCAAAGTTTTGTACCTTAGGGTCTAACGCAACAAATTTACCTGTATCCCTAAGCATCTTTGTTATTTCATTGAAAAATTGCCTTTGTATGAGACCTTTTCCATAATCAGATATTATTGCAGAATCTACATTTTTTGCAGCCTCCTTTATGCTTGAGATAAGCGTAGCATAAAGCTCTTTATTAAACTTCTTATTATCTTCTCTATCAAATCTTACAACCTGTTGGTTATTTGCAATAACTCTTGTTTTTGTAATTGTATTAAATCCATTCACTTCAGTTATTCCTGATGAAATAATATTACTTTCATTTCTCATTAGTTGTTTAAGAATAGCACCGTTATGATCATTGCCAGTAATTCCAAAAATATATGCTGTTGCACCCAACTTGGCTACATTGTTTGCAACATTCGCAGCTCCTCCAGGGGTTATAGTTTCTTTCTTAACGTTTACGACAGGAACAGGCGCTTCCGGGGATATCCTATCAACAGTACCATATATAAAGTGATCAACCATTATGTCACCTATTACAAGTACTTTTGCATTCTTAAATTTCTCCACGGTTTTTATTAGATTTGACATGAAAATCAATTTTTATAATATACTCCTATGCAGATTCTGCAAGTTTAAATTTATCATAAATTATTAAACTGCTGAGATATTTATAGATTAAGTTTGTATTATTATTGTATATTATTATTTACATTGCTTTGAATTAAAGTAAACTATGCATTCCTAATAATTTGATCGTAGGCAGGGCTAAAATAAAGTTATATTTAAGTGCATATATTTACATGTAATTTATTTATTTATAAAATCAGAATACTATAAATTCAATTAGCAGTACTGGCTAATTTTATAATTAAATGATATTATGATCCCTAAAAAGGCGAGAAAGGTATTTAAAGGTGTTTTATTTGATGTATATCAATGGGACCAAAAGATGTTTGACAATTCATATGCTGTTTTTGAGAAGCTAAAAAGACTTCCGACAGTCCAGATTTTTGCAACAAGAAAAAACAAGGTGCTTATGCTTAGGGAAATGCAGCCAGGATCTAATGCAATACGCATAAGCATGCCGGGCGGCAAAGTAGAAAGAGGCGAAAATCCTTTGACTGCGGCGAAACGGGAGCTTATCGAGGAAACAGGGTTTAGCTCAAAGGACTGGAGTTTAGTAAAAGCGTATACTTCAAGCAAGCATAAGATAGAATGGCCTGTTTATCTTTATTCTGCGAGAAACTGTGTAAAGACTGCAGATCAACATCCTGATCCAGGCGAGAAGATAAGTCTTGAGTGGGTTCCACTGAAGCAATTCCTCGATGGGTTCACTGAAAACGCAAATGATATGATGACAGATTTTCTTCACGCAAAATATGACACTAAGAAGCGCAATGCACTAGCAAAGAAAATATTTAATAAGCCATAATCAGCATAAATACTATGCGGATCTGCAATACCAAAATATGAATGCCTGCAAAAGGCAGATTATTATTTGTCTCTAATTGTAAATCCAATGGCACTATAAGTTTTTCTATGCATTATAAATACTTAAAATTAAACCAATATTTTAAATAACTTGAAATTAATCTATAATTAACAGATGTTATGACTTTCATACTGCCTAATAATATAAATATGAGCAGAGTCCAGGGCCTTATAAAACTTGTGAAACAAAACAAGGGTTCAATGCTTCTTTCAGAGCTTTCAGACCAAGCAGAAGAAGAGATAGACAATTTGATACCTATAATAAATATCTGTAAATTCCTTGGCTTGGCGAAAATTGAAGAGGATAAAATCTATCTTACAGATCTCGGCAAACATGTAAACTACAGAAACTATAATCGTATGATAAAGGAAAAGTTAGAGCAGGCAGAGCCGATAAAGACCGTGCTGGAGATTGTAGAAGGAAGCCCTGCAACTACTGATGAGCTTGTGATGAACCTGCAACAGAAAGGAATAAAAGAGTACACTGATGCAAATAAGTTACTGCTTAAGGAATTGCTGATTAATTGGGCTGTGCGGGCAAAGCTGATATTTTACAATACAAAAGATGACAGATGGTACCTGAAATCTAAATCAGATATTTAATTGATAAAGGCGTCTGCAAATAAAAATAATTCTAGGCTAATGCATGTCAAATAATAGCTCATTTATTAAACGGCTTATATTCAAGCTTGTGAAAAAGCACCTTCTGGCGTCGACATTGAATTCAGCAGTAAGGAATGTAAGCGATTTGAATTCAAAGGGCCTGCATACTACAATAACCTTCTTAAATGATTATGTTACTGATATGTCCAAAGCGAAATACAATGCCAACACTTATATGCAGCTATTCAGGCAGATGTCAAAATACAACCTTGATAGTTCTGTCTCGCTGAGACTCTCCCAAATAGGTTTTGGCATAGATAATGGAAATGCCATGAAAAACCTTGACCAAATAATAAGCATGTCAGAACGGCTTGGCATAAGGCTCTGGCTTGAGGCAGGATACAGCATTGATTCTACTACATTGTTCAAAGTATATAATACTTTCAAGGCGAAGTCAAAGCATCTCGGCATTGAGCTGCCTATACAGTTTAGCATACATCAATCAGGCAGCAATGCATTGAATGCAGGGGACACTCTAAAGCTTTCAATATACAAAAACACCTCTCATCTTATATTTGATAAGAATCTAGACCCTAAAGATAAGAAGCAAAAACAGCAAAAAGCAAAACTTCCTTCTAATCAAGATGTTCCGATGGACAATGAAATAAATGCAATAACTACGCTAATTAAAAAAGGCTTAAAATTAACTTTGTTTGTGCACAACTATAACCTTGCAGTAAAAATATTGAAAGGCATAAAAGAGCAAAAATACAGAAAGAATTTAATATTTGAGTTGCCATTAGATAACTACAGCAAAAAAAGCCTAAAAATGCTTAAAATGAACAAGATAAGTGTGTATGCGCCATACGGAAAAGATTGGATCCCTTATGCTGTAGATAGGCTTATTGACGGGTACATAAAGGACATAGCAATAAGCATTCTAAATGCGAGGTATGCAAAATATAATAAAACCAAATGAGATATATATGCCTGACAAAAAATCCAGTGCAGCCAGTAAAAACACTAAAACTAAGCAAGTTTATTTAATTACAGGCGCAACAAGCGGGTTGGGCGTGGAGCTTATAAAACAATTGATCAATGACAGTAATCAAATAAGGGTAATTGTCAAGGACGATTTTTTGGTAAACCCTGAATGGAAAAACTTACCTAGCGGTGTAATACCTTATATATCTAATATGACATTCCCATCATCAAAAGACAGCTTATCCCTTGAGGAAGCATGCAGAAATGTTGATGTGGTAATACATATAGCAGGTGCATCATATAATTATAAAACTGGCTTAAACCAGCTTATTGATGCAAATGTGAAGGTTACTGAGAATCTTCTTAAGACAATAGCAAGAGTAAATAAAAATAGGAGAGTGCATTTCATATTCGCAAGCAGCATAACAGTCTATGGCTACAAGACAAAGCTCCAAAAGATAACAGAGTCCTCTGAGTTGCACCCAGGAAGCCCATATTCTAATACAAAGATGATGGCAGAGCAGATAATAAGATCCTTCTCAGAGGTCAACCAGAATATAAAATACACTATACTTAGATATGCAACATTCTACGGTCCGCATTATGAAGATCCGTCCTTTTTTAAAGTATTTGATCTTATAAAGTCTCAGAAGATGTATTATATAGGTACATCAAGCAACCACCTTTCTTTTGTGCATGTGGATGATGCAGTAGGTGCTATTATTGCAGTGCTTAATAACTTAGACAAGGCCTCAAACCAGATATACAATGTGACTGATGGGCAGCCATATACTCCAAAATACTTGTTTGAAAAAATTGCAGAAATACTGAATGTCCCTCCCCCCAAAAAAGTTATAAATATAAATATGGCTAAACTATTGGTCAAGCTCTTCAACATAAATTTTGACGAGTTTCAGTTCCTTACTAGTGATAGGATCATTGACATAAGCAAAATAAAAAAAGATATTGGCTTTGTGCCAAAGAATAGACTTGACGTGCAGGGGCTAGAGATGATTAAGCATTATCTTAGCTACAAAAAATAAGTCAATGCCACTCCCTTCGCCTGCAACCTGTCAATACAATAAATTAAAAATGTTAATAAGAATACTAAAAAGGTTAAATTATGAACGTTAAAACAGGAAAAATAGAGTCTTATATCAATGAATTGCTAGATTCCAAAGGGGCACTGCTTTTTTCATTGATAGACCCTCTTGACTATACAAAACCAGAAGATGCAATAAAAACAGCAGTTTCTGTTGCAAATGCAGGCGCAGATGCCATACTTATAGGAGGCAGCATAGGTGCTCAAGGGGAGCTACTTGATAATGTCAGCAAGACTATAAAAGAAAAGATAGACATACCATTGATTTTATTTCCAGGAAACATAGCTACGATAACTAGGTACGCTGACGCGATATATTTTATGTCTTTGCTCAATGCGCGCAATCCATATTGGATAACCCAGGCACAGACCCTCTCTGCACCAGTTATAAAGCAGCTTAATATAGAGGCACTTCCAGTTGGGTATATAGTTGTAAACCCAGGAGGCACAGTAGGATGGGTAGGTGACGTAAATATAGTGCCTAGAGAAAAGCCGAAAATTGCAGCATCGCTTGCGCTTGCTGGAGAATACCTTGGAAACAGGTTTATAATTACAGATGTTGGGTCAAATCCTAAAATGCTTAACTCTGAGCATGTCCCTAATGAAATGATAAGAACTGTGAAGTCAAGCATAAGCGTGCCATACATTGTTGCAGGCGGTGTCACTTCTGAGAAGGAGCTCAAGGAGGTATATGCAAGCGGTGCGGACATTGTGCAAATAGGCACTGCGTTTGAGCTCGGCATGGCGCATAAAAAGGCAGCGCTTTTTTCGAGAATTGCAAAACAGGAAGGGCTGAAAAAGCTTAAAGGCAAGTAATCCAAATCTCGCAAATTCTTCTGCATGCAATTGAATAATGCAAAGCACCACCATGCTGCACCTTCTCGGATAATGTAATCCAGAATATACTATAATAAGTAATAGTAGAGGATGAATGATAGGCAAATAGAGAAACATAATAATATAAAATAATATAAAAAGAGCACATAAAAAGAGAATAAAATGCACAGTCTTTCAGGTCTTGAAATAAGTAAACTCGTAAGCGAATTTACAAGCCTAGAAGGCGCGTACATTGAAAAATTCTACGAACTTCAAAAAAATTCTTTCAGATTGCGCATGAAAAAAAACACTCAGATAAACATAGAGTGCGATATTCCTGATAGAATCTATATAACTTCCTATATAACGCAGTCAGAATCTGCGACGAACTTTGCGATTGCAGTGCGCAAGCATATAAGCGGCTTAAGAGTAAATAAAATATATCAATTGAACAATGACAGGATAGTTGTATTTAACTTAAAAGGAAAGGAAATTGAAAAAAATCTGATTTTTGAACTTTTTGGAAGGGGCAATGTTATTATAACCGACACTTCTATGAAGATATTACTCTGCTATGATGTGCATGATTTCAAGGATCGGCAAATACGCCCAGGCAAAGAATATATTACACCTGCAAACAGCTTTGTTGGCAGCATTGAAGAGCTTGCGCACATATTCCCAAAATGCAAAAAAGAATTTATTGAAAATGCAGAAACCAGCAGATCCCAAAAATTGATAGTATTTTTGATTAAATACCTAAATTTTGGACCTATATATATAGAAGATGCACTACTGAGAGCAGGAATAGATCCAAAGCAGGATATCCAACAAGCAATTGATGACACCAAAATACTTTCTGCCTTATCACAGGAATTCAATAATCTTAACCTTGCCTATACAATATATTTCAATCAAGGACAGATTGAGGACTACTCTATTTTAAAGCTGAAAAAATATGAAGGATTTGAAGAAAAAGAGTTCATGGTATTCAATGAGCTCATGGATTATATTGCGCAGAATTATGTGCAACCCGCGCAACCAGGTGCAAAGCAAAAACTTAACCCTGAAATTGAGGAAACTGAAAACAGCATAAAAAAACAGCAAAAGCTCTTTGAGCAGAATAAAATAGAATTGCAGGCTGCTAAAGATGCCGGAGAAACTATATTCAGAAATATGCAGCTTATTAATGCTGTACTTGCTGCAGCAAGAGAAAACAAGAACATAACCTTGGATAGACTTCAAGAAATGTTTCCAGAGATTAAGGTGCTCTCAGTTGACCTGAAGAAAAAAACAATCGATGTTGAACTGTAGTAAATATTCAAGAGTAATGTAAAATCAATGCATTTAGAAAAGCATATAAAAAGATGAACTGCGATATAAAAGCTATAGAGTGCATGAAGCCTATAAAGTGCATAAAGCAGTAATGCATAATGCACATAAAGGTCTGCCCTATTCATGCTAAGCAAGTCTTTTAGATATGGAATGGTGTTACAAAATGCATGTTTATGATCTAAAGAAAGGCGAATTTCTAGTTCGAGCCGCAAGGATGTCAATAGAACTTTATCTGAAAAATCCTCATTTTGACAGAAACATGGTCAAAAATACGCTTAAAAATTTCAATGAGCATAATGGATTGTTTGTTACGCTCGAATATTATATGACACAGGAATTGAGAGGCTGCATAGGATTTATAGGAAAAAATCAGGAGATAAAAGACAGTATTGTAGATGCTGCACTGTCTGCAGCATTCGAAGATCCACGATTCATCCCAGTTTCTCTGCATGAACTTGATAATATCATAATAGAAGTATCAATTCTCTCTGAAATGGTAAAAATAAAAGGTGATAAAGATAAGATCATACGTGCAGTCAAAGTTGGACGAGACGGATTAATGATAAAATATGGGATATATTCAGGATTGCTGCTTCCTAATGTTGCAACTGACGAAGGCTGGGGTGCAGAAGAATTCCTTGAAAATGTATGTATTAAAGCAGGTCTTAAAAAAGAGTACTGGTCCTATCCAAACGTAGATTTGTATATATTCCAGACGCAGAGATTCAAAGAAACTGATCCGAATGGAAAGGTGATTGAGATAAAATCTGAATTAGAAAATAACAAAAAAGTTAAATAATAAGTTGCAATTAATAAATAATCTTTAAAATGCAAACCTCAACTATAAGACAATGGAAGACATATAAAATAAATATGGGCTTGTAGCTTAGCCTGGTTGGAGCGCCTGACTGATATTTGTTTTTAATAAAATAAAAATAAATAGACATCAGGAGGTCGAGAGTTCAAATCTCTCCAGGCCCATTTTCTTGGGGGGTTATATATAACTCACTCAAATGTCCCCCTATTTTTACCGTCGAAGCCAAATTTTGTCGTCGGTAAATTCCGTGTTTCTTAAAAACGGGATTCTAACAAAGTTTTAGCATAGAGGAAGCCCTATTTGAAAGTTATGGGTTCGAAATTACTTTGATGAATTTCTCAAAATAAGGAATTACAGTTGCAAACCAACCTTGCGAATAAAGATATGCAATTACTATTGAGACTATCACGATAACAATGATTATACCCTCTTTAGCTTTATTTTCCATTACTTCGCCTCAGTATCCTTATCACTAGCTAGTTTAGTAGACTTATGATATTCAATTCCTCAGTGCGATCTTTTGTGTATATCTTATCTTTACATTAGCAGTAACACGATATGAATATAGCATAATAAATCTAAAAAAGAAATAATCAACTACTTCACATTTAAAATAATATTTATGATATTAATTCTTTTATCTCATTTATTTTCTTTTTAAATGCTTCTAATTCCACCTGAGTTTGTTTGAACTTGTTAACTTCTTCAAGGTCATTTAATGTTCTTAGAGCTTCATTATATTTGGATTCTAATCCCTCTGTTTGTTTTATAACATCTAAGTTGTATTTTATATGATATTCAGATTCTATTATCTTAGAGTATAAAATTCTGAGCAATAAGGGATCATATTTAGCTACAAGTGTGTCGTAGAGATTACAATATGCATCAAGTCTTCTGGGTATAAATTCATACAGTTTATCTATAAATTCTCTAGCCTCTTTATTTAAGTCTTTATCGAAATGATTAAAAGTATCACTAAGTATATCATTACTGACGCCACCCAATATATTTATCTCCATAGATGTTTTCTCCCACCATGGATTATTCATGTTTAGTGATTCTCTGAGAGGTTCAGATTTAGGTAAAGGCGCCACTACTGGATCAAAATCTATATATTGTAATCTTTCTTTCATGTTTATCTGTAACTTATTAATATTATTCTCCAGTTCCTTGAAATGTTCCTCTGTTATCTGTAAATCCTTTAATTTTTTCGCTTTACTAATGTCTTTTAGAATGAGATTCAGTCGTCTAAGCACAAGAAGTATTCCAAGTAATCCTAAGATGAATAACGAGATTGAAAGTGCATTTATTAAAGCTGAAATATTCAATGGCACTTTTATAGCATTACTTGTAACTAAACTCAAAAAATCTGTATTAACTGTTATTGAACTGGTCTTAATTTGTTCTCCAGTATAACTTATATAAAGTGTTATTATCAAAAGCGAGATAAGGAAGGCAATAAATATTGTTAATAATTGACTAGATAGCTTATTCGCAGTATCCCTTCTTAGTTTATCAAAAACAGGAAGCCCAAGTACAGAGATGGTGCTTGAGATTAATAGGATTTCTTCTAAACTGTATATGTTTTTTACCAAGGAAGCTGTATAAGTCGGCAAGTAATAGGCTACCAATGCTGAAATTATAACTATAACTAGAACTTTTAACCCTACTATTCTGATTATTATTTTTGTTGTTATAACAAGAAACAGTAATAGCGTGCTGATTGTTAGATACATCAAAGCTGATATCATAGCTATTGCAAAAATCCCCGGAGAATAAAACTTTGTTATGTATAAAATCGAGCCTGCCAGAATTAGACTAATCAGAGAATATACGAAGAAGATGTATACCCATTTATTCTGTTTTCTAAGTAAAATTAAAAGATTAATTATTGCAATTGCTAATAGTATATATAGGAAATATTCTCCATAGCCAGAAAATAGGATAAGGGATGAAATCAAAATCGAAAGTAGTAGAAATGGAATAAGTAATATTACCAAGTGTTTAGTAGTTGAAAGATACGGTTTAATCTTTTCTTTAATATGCTTTAGTTGCATTAAAATCATCTCTTGCTCCTTTTCCAAAAAAAATTTACGAGCACCACAACAATATATAGGATGGTAATCAAAACTGTAAATGGGAAAACCAAATTGAAATGTCCCACATCATTTGCATAAATAACAAGCCAAAATGTTCCATAATCAAACCCAATAATGGAAAGAAATAGGGACAAGCTTACAAGATACTTGAAATATCTAGAGTAAATATATGATAAGGAAAATATAAACCATGAAAATAGAAATAAAATAAATACAGGTTGTAGATTGTCAATAAACACTTTGGTAAAGCAAACTAAAGGCGAACTAGCCGTCGGGCACCTGATAGTAAGTCCAGGGTTACCTTGTGTCTCAATCTGAGATACATTTGTGAAAACTAATCCCAACAACGCAAATATCAACGGAGCAGATATAATAAAGATTTCTACTGCCTTAGTTATCTCATTTGTTTCGGCCATTTTTACATCCTATTTCTTACTTTGCTATAAATCTTGATTCGTTTCCCTTCTTTTATATGTTTCTGCATATACCACAGAGTTGACTTATTCTTTATATAACAATTATATTTTAAATATTTTTTATTTATTAAATTTAAACATAACACATCTAAAAATTTATTACTAAATTTATTAGAAAAATATAAATTTCAATAGTTCCTAATTCATAGTATGACCCGAAGACATCATGATTATTATAAGCATCATTATAACAATTACTATTTACATAAGACACCTAAAAGATTATTATCACCAAAAATTAAGGTACTTATAATAATATTATTATTTGGAAGCCTAATCTATCTTCTCTTATTTAATCCAAAACTTCCAGTAGTAGTTTTCAAATTTTTATCACCAATAATCTATATCTTAGAAATTGCTTTTTTGATTATAGGTTTGATGGTATTAAATCAAATAAGACTAGGTTCTTCGGACTTAGGGGTATGGGTAATGGGTCTCTCTGGTATAGGGCTTATAATATTTGGTATTCTTTATTATTTTGCTGCAAGTTTTACACGCCAACCTTATAATTATTATAATTTTTGGTTAGCAGTAATTTTTGTAATATTTGGTGTTTTTGCAATGTTTAGAGCTCGTAGAAGATATGGACAGTTTGTCTATGTGAGGTAATATTATGAGATATCATCAATATTATGAACAAAAAAATAAAAAGAAATCAATTAATACAAAGCTACTTTTAGGAATAATCATTTTAGTACTCCTTGGTTTTATAATTTTTAATCAAAGCCAAATACCATCCAAAACATCAATTTCTGTAGCTAAAAATTTAACATCAATACCTATAAATTCAACTGTAAATAAAAGTATTAGCATTAAAGCAGTATACAACCCAACTAGTTATAATGGTCAGGCACCAGTAATATTTACGCAGACAACCACATTGATTGGAAATATAATAACCACTAATAACATAACTATTTTATTACGTGGTGTTGTCATTAATACAGAAGGTTATAGCTTAATTTCAGGAGAAACATTTAATAATCAAGGAAGTATAGTTCCTGGTTTAGCTAACAATAGTGGCGAGAATGTTCCTTATTCCTACGGTGGTAGTGGAGGAGGTGGATGGGCTTTTGGCTGTGGCAATGCTGCTGGTGGTTCTACAGCAGATAATGGAGGAGCCACAGTAGTAACAGGTGGCTCAGGCCTGAACAACGGTTTTAATCAGGCTGCTGGCAATGGAGCTTCAGGTGCTTCACCAGTTCCTACATTGAATAATTTAGATATTCAGATCATGTATAACAATAGCATGCAACAATATTTAAAAGGCGCAGGTGGCGGATCAGCAACAAATTGCGGCAGTATTGAAACTGGTGGTAGTGGTTCTTATGGTGTGTATATCCAAGCTAACAGAGTCATAGCAGGAATGATTGATACTGCTGGACAATCTGGCTCAGGAGCCAGTGAAGAAGCCAGTGGCGGAGGTGGAGGAGGTGTAATATTAATAAGCTACGGCTTGGGTGGCTATCTTTCAGGTTCATATAACTACAGCGGTGGAGGGGCTGGAATAGCTGGTTATGGGAAAGCAGGTATAGGCGGGCCTGGGGGGATTATAATCTATAATTACAGTTCATCACCCCCAATAACATCATAATACATATCTTACTTTTTTAATTAGTAAGTTTATTAAACTTATCCACACTTAATTCTGTTTCTCTTATTATGGTTCTTATCATGCCTTTACCTATACCTGTGGACTAAAACCACTATCATGCTTTCAGGATTTCTCTCTATTGATGATTAGTACACCTAGAATAACAAGCTATATTAAATTTTAAATATTATTCTTTTATTTATTAAATTTAAACATAATATCTCTAAACACTATTACTAAATTTAATTTGTCTATATTAATTATAAAATATTTTTAAACATTTTAAATAAAATTTTAAACGAATAAAGATATTTAATTAAACATAATTAATTACTGATAGTATAAACATAAAAAAATAATTAAGTATCATTATAATTTATTTTCATGTTCAGTAATATTTTATTATTTTATTTAACGTTTTCCTATTCAATACTATGTTATCTACTTCTTAAATCTATCAAATAAACTCATAAACACCATTACTTGATTTTATCCATAATCTTGTCATAAACCTTAATTCTCTTTCTCTCTTTTATATGTTTCTGCATATACCACAGAGTTGACTTATTTATGTATAACCGTTTGTGGTCTTCTGGCGTTAGGCTAAGCACCTTACTGCGAACATTTGTGTTATCAGTTCTATTTATCTCGAATTGTAGTATACTGAACTGAATCTTGTCCAACTTGCCTATTATGTAGTTTACCAGCAACTTAGCGTTTTCGTAAAGGATATTCTGATAACTGTAGTATTTGCCGTTGTAGAAAGCCCCCTCAAACGCAATGTTTTTATACTTTATTATGTATATTTTAATATAAGCTATTGCATGTAGATGCAATAGGTTGGTGGTTGTAATGAAAAACAAGAAGTATCGTATGAAAAGCGAATTTGAGAGTAAGAGAGATGAAGGGGACGTAAAATCATATTCTTATATAAAACAGGAGGTAATATCCACGAATACAGATTGGGTTAAAAAGAAGTATGATCAAGAATTAAAAGATGCGCAAAAAAATATGGAACTGAAGAAAAATGACAAGCCAAACAGTATAAGATACAAAATCTCCCTATTTGATGAAAACAACAAAATTCTTTCTGCAAAAATTCTCAAGAAGCCTGCAAACGCAATCAAAGCTAGTACACCAATGCTTAAAGGCAAAAAATCAAACGCCAAAAAATAATACCAGCGCATTATTCGTTTTTTGACTTATTGCACAATTGCTTTAATAATATTGCGATTCTATTTCTACCTATTTTGGTGTAGAAATGGATGAAAATCTGAGCAAATATGAAATTCTGAAAGACGATAGCAATACTGAAAGGTTTTGCGGATTCAATGTGCACCGCATAAGGGCATTGGTAGATATCAAAAATGAAGATGGATTACTTATAGTCAAAAAAGGGGACATAGGCGGATTTGTCGAAGATTACCGAAATTTGAGCCAAAAAGGAAGTTCATGGGTATTCGATAATGCA
>JAJYVI010000058.1 GCA_021792115.1 Microcaldota archaeon
ATGGATAAAAGTAAGCACTATAAAGTTAATACCAAAACAAAGGATAGCAGCGAGCTAAACAAGAGCAACAGCACACATGAATGCAAGGACAGTAGCATAGACTCTTTTATCAGATCAAATGATGATCTAGGACTAGACATGTTGCCTAGCAGCAAAAGATATTTACTAAAATTACCTATAACTAGGGAAGACTACACTGCAGCACACAGCGCATGGAATGCAGGGGGATGGAGGAACATATATCTAAGAGGCATACAAGATCTGGATTATTGCGCACTTGATGAGATGCTGGAATATATAAACGAATATGTGCCTTATAGGACTGCAGAGAAATATGAATACAAATCACCTGGAGGAGGATATTATTCAAGCATCACCTACAATAAGGAAATAATGTACATCAGAGAGCCTCCTGATGAAAAAAAAGAGATTTATGGAAGATTTTTAGCAGAAGTCATCGATGCACTTGACTGCGTTCAAAAATAGGCTTTTTTAAAGAGACTATAAGCTCCTCAATGATTTTTACGCCGAGCATTGATGTGATGTTGTTTATGTCATAAGGAGGGCTAATTTCCATTATGTCCGCGCCAAGATTAGATAAAGGAGCAATAGATTTTATAAGATAAAGCAGTTCAAGAGATGATATTCCGCCAGGGGCAGGCACATCCACGCCAGGAGCAAATGCAGGATCAACAACATCCATGTCAATCGAGATATAAACATTCTTCAGCACAGTCTTGCGTATGAACGAAATTATGCTATCAACTGACTTTGACTTAAAATCAAATATCGGGATATATTTTATTTTGTATTTTTGAATATTTTTTAGTTCCTCCATCTCTGGCTCCCGCATTCCTACAATCACGCTTTTTTCAATGTCCAGCATATCAAGCTTTGAAGCATCATAAAGCACAGATCCATAATAGTGCGTATATGAGCTTATAAAATCTGGATGCGCATCAAAATAAACAATGCTGAACTTTTGGCCAATGCTCTGCATCTTTTTATTAAGTGAATGTAGGATCTCATAAGTTATTGAATGGTCGCCTCCTATGCATATCGGGATCTTGCCTGCATTTAATATATCATAGACCTTAGTCCTTACATCCTCTTTTTTTATATTGCCAAGATCATATACATTAAAATCCTGCACTGCCTTTTTAAGAGATGCATCCGCAGGCTCAAAAAAAGAGTCACCATGCTTCTTGATCACTTCAAATTTACTGAAAACCTTGCGGATCTCAGCAGGAGCAAGACTTGTGCCTTTTCTTTTTGCCCTTGATCCTGTTTCATCAGCTACTCCAAAAATAATAAAGTCTGCATTGTCAAAGTTCTTGTTACTTAAAGCAAATTTATTCATTGTGCAATCACTTTATTAAAATCTGCTTTGCATCATGTGGATTTTATCAAATTGTTAATTTCAGAGCCTTTGTCAATCTTAAGCAGCACTAAGCCTATTATAATCAGATAAATCCATGAAAATAGAGAAATAGACCGTCCATATGAATACTGCGAAAATGCGATATGACCTGTCAATAATGAGGTTGAAACTCCTGGAATTATTATAAATGCAGACAGAAAAAACAAAGAGATATTGAATAAAGAATACAAGAGAGATGGCACATAATAAATTTTAATTCCCAATAAATAAACAACCGAGATGATTATATAAAATGCAATCTCTGTTTCAAGATAAAAAGTTATTTGAGGAGTTGCACCAGGGCTTGCGAACAGGTGTGCTGCTACTTCCATCAATGCAAAGAATGCAAGAGAAAATCTCAGCCAGTGGATTTTATCAAATGATGTTAATTTTTTAGCAGCATGTTTTTGCAGCATATCTATCATTTTCCTGGATTTAATGACTTAAAATCAAATTAAAATAAAAAAATAAAAAATAAACTAAAAGAAATTTTAATCTCAATTTTTAAAGCAGGTATTGCCTGCGCTCTCCAAAAGATTTAATGTTGCTGTCTGATTTAGCGCAGTTGTGCTTATATAAGTATCAATACAGACTTTTGTACTATTGTATCCTAGGATGCTATAAACATTCGCTGTGTTGTAACTGCTTGTGATACCTACATAATTTGAAGGAAGATTTCCTAAAAGTTTAATGCTTGAATTGCGAGCAGCAGAAAGGCTTGCGCTTGATTTTAATTCATTGAATATTGGAGACACATAGCTGCTTGATGAATAATTCAATCCTGTTATTGATAATGTACTGTTTGACGTTGCATTCCTGTAAACATTAAGTGTTGCAGTTAATAAGCCTGTAGAGATGTTTGATGGCAATTCTGAAACAGGAATCTGCACTGCTTCAAATCTTTGCATACCTGATATAACTAAAGGATATGATGAAGTATAATTAGAAATAGGAGGTAGGGTTGAATTTAAGTTTGATGATGATGGTTGAGAGGACTGTGAACTAGTGATAGAAGGATTGCTACCTGTTGATACGCTGTTTGGAGGAACTGTCCTTGGCAGAGTATAATAATGGAATATCACAATTCCTGCAACAACAATTATGGCCAAAGCAGCTACAATATAAATAAGATTGTTGCCGTCTTTGCCTTTTTTCTGTTCTGCATGTGCATGTTCATGATGTGCATGCGTAGGCTTATCAGAATCGTGAGCCTTTGTATTAGTTGTATTAGCCATTTAATCACAAATAAAAGTTATAATTATATACCATAATAATATTTATATAAGTTTAGGTGAACTCATCTTCTATTGATGACAAGGCTTGCAGCGGCTGCTAGTTTAGTACTTTCCATTATACAAAATAAATAACAGCATATAGTTTAAAGCATAGGTACAATAATGCCATTTATATAATAGCTGCATTCAGTTTTAATAGCATATATATGCCAATAGAATATTAATATTTACAATCAATGTCTACAAAATCTTGATATATCTTTATAAGTCTCATAAAATTTGATTATATCATGATACCCGTTGTATATTCTTCTTTGTAAAACAGTATCTTCACTTAATGCGCCATACTTCTTTTCATATCTTTTTAATTCTGCTTTAGCTTCTTTTTCTTTTCTAATAATTTCTTTTAATTTAATTTTTATCTCTTTGTTCATTCTACCAATCCTCTATTATTATTTATTAAATTATTCTCAAAATATATACGCATCGCATATAGTGCTATAACTTGCTTTATCTATCAGGATAATACTTATTCTATCTTTTCAATTTCTATGATATTTAAGTTCCCATTCATGAAAGGATATTTGTTGTCATTGTTATGAGTCAACTTTGCAAATGCATCCTCTGGTGTGACAGCATCCTCTACATCCTCTATCCTTGTAAGGATTATATTTTTTGTTTCATTGCGTAAATACTTTATTCTAAATTTTCCCATTTTACCACTATTTATTTTTGTTTATATTTTGTTTATATTTTATTTCTTTTAGATCTGTGCTATATTGCATGAAAAGGCAGTACAAAGTTAGCATGCCGCTGCAGCATTGATTGCATAGCTAACTAATCTTAATTGCTTAATACCAGCCTCTTGCTTTCATTGCTGCTGCAACTCTCTTGACTGCAATTATATATGCTGCAGTCCTCATGTTTATCTTCTCTCCTTTGGCTGCATATTCCTCTTGTGTTTTTACAACATCTGCGAATGACTTTGACATTATCGTATCAAGCTTTGCATAGACATCATCCTCTGTCCAATAATATCCTCCTATGTTCTGCACCCATTCAAAATATGAAACTATAACGCCTCCAGAATTTACAAGGAAGTCTGGTGCGCCATAGATACCTCTTTCGAACAATATCTTGTCTGCTTCAGGAGTTACAGGTCCGTTTGCAAGCTCTAGCACAATTTTTGCTTTTACCTTATCTGCATTTGCTTGTGTTATCTGGTTTTCAAGCGCTGCAGGAATTAATATATCTGCATCAGACTCGATTAGCTGCTCATTTGATATTTTTTCTGCACCATCATAGCCTGATACTGTCCCTGATTGCTGCTTTGCCTTTTGCAGACCTTCATAGTCAAGACCATCTGGGCTGTATACTCCTCCTTTGGAGTCTGAAATGGCTACTATTTTTGATCCAAACATCTTCTTTACAAGAGAAAATGCAAAATTGCCTGCATTTCCAAATCCTTGTATTGCAATCTTTGCATTCTTAAGATCTACTCCTGCATTCTTTGCAAGGTCGCGCAGTACATACATCCCGCCAAGTGCAGTGGAATCAAATCTGCCTTCTGAGCCCCAGAGCTCAAGAGGCTTTCCTGTTATCATGCCAAATTCATTATGGCCTGCAATCTTAGAATATTCATCATCCATCCATGCCATAATCTGCGGAGTTGTGTATACATCAGGCGCAGGAATGTCTGTCTTAGGACCGAGCAGACTTCCAAAACTCCTTATGTATGCTCTGGATAGGTTTTCTAACTCATGCTCATCCATTTTTTTTGTATCACATATTATGCCGCCCTTTGCACCGCCCAAAGGTATATTTGCAAGTGCAGTCTTCCATGTCATCCATGCTGAAAGTGCTTTTACAGTGTCAATGTTTTCCTGTGGATGAAACCTTATACCTCCTTTCCCAGGACCTCTTGCATTATTATAAAGAACTCTAAATCCTGTAAACAGTTCTGTTGAGTTGTCCTTCATTTTAACAGGAATCTTCATTTCAACAGTGCGCATAGGCTCTCTCAAAATCATGTGCGCTGTCTTGTCTAAATTCATTATCTCTGCAGCAGCATCAAGTTGTGCCTGCGAAATCTTAAAAGGGTTTAGTTCATCCATTTGATCACTCATTTTTTAAATAGCAAAAGTTTATTTTATTTTTTAGTTTATTATGTTATTACTTATTGCCTAAAAATATATATAGATTTAAGCTCATTGTTTTTACTTTGCTTTTACAGAGTGTCATACAAATTTTTTCTCTTCCTTGTCTGCATCTATGCCAGG
>JAJYVI010000059.1 GCA_021792115.1 Microcaldota archaeon
AAGCCTTTTTGCAAGCTCTACAAGTTTTTTAATTTCAGGTCCAATGCCTATTATTTCAAGTCGCGCCTCTGTTTTATATATTCCCTTTATTGCATAATCAAACCTTTTTTCAGGTATGAGCCTGCCTATAGCCACAAACAAATTACTTGACTTTACTCTGATTCTTGCAGCACCGGATAAGTTTGCCTTAATGATTTCTTCACTGCTTATTGCGCAAGGAAAAATTGCAATTTTTTTACTATCCTTGCCAAATAACTTTATAAACTCCTCTTTTGTTTTTGATGAATTCATTATATGATATTGTGATAGCTCTGATGACAGTTTCTCAATAAAAAAACCTATTTTGCCTATAATATTGCCTGCATAAGTCACCCAATATGCCTTATCCCATACTTCTGCCCATGAAATTATGAATTTCGCTTTTTTAAACCTAGAATAAATTGCTACAGGTATAAGATGCAGATAAGGCATGGCATCAGCATCTACTATATCAAATTTATATTTGCCAAGTTTGAATAAAAGCATAAACGCAAATTTCAATGCCCATGTAATGTTTCTACGCCCATTGACATACATTTTTGATTCGTCTGCTGCATTTCCTATACAGTGGAAATGTATCCTGTCATATTTGAATTCATAGCCAGGCATCCCTTTTCTAAACATTGTGAAATAATGGACTTCATCGCCATTTTCAACAAACTTTTTTGCTATCAACATCCTGCGCCTTTCAATACCTCCATTAAACCAGGGATATGCGCTGTCGTAAATAAATGCAATCTTCATTAAATCCTGCCATCAGGCAATTAAACTTATATATTAGTTGATTTCCATTACTTTAATACTCCTTTAATTTAATAATGATTTTACCAATTTACTTATTGAACCGAATAAGTTTTTAATATATTTTTAATATATGCGAATGGAAGTAGGCAATGTATTTATAGTTATGTAAATAAATATAATAATAATGAGGATAAATGGTGTTAGCAGCAAGAAAATTGTACAATAAATTAATAAAAATAAATCTTGGAATAAATTTTTAGTGGTTTTATGAAAATATTGCATTCATTGCCTCCTTATACTTTATTTGGCTCTACACCAAAATATGATGAAGCAAAAATAGTTGTTCTCCCTATTCCATATGATTCAACTACCTCCTACAAGGCAGGTGCAAGAGACGGACCGCATGAAATAATAAGTGCTAGCAGAGTTCTTGAGCCTTATAATGAAGAACTTGACATTGATATAAACGATATAAACATATATACTACAGATGAACTTGAACCGGATGTTAATTCTCCGAAAGCGATGGCAAATAGAATAGAGAAAGAAGTAGACATTATTCTGCAAGATAAAAAAATACCATTAATCTTAGGCGGAGATCATGCAGTATCTATAGGCGCTGTAACTTCTGTTGCAAAATTTGAAAAAGATTTTACCTATCTGCATTTTGATGCTCATTCTGATTCTAGGAATGAATACTCTGGCTCAAATTATTCCCATGCATGCGTTATTGCAAGGGTTAATGAAATTGCAGGGCATTATAGTGTTGGCATAAGGAGCATTCAAAAAGAAGGCATGGATTATAAAAGCATATTATTCAGAAAAGATATGCATGAAATGAGCATCCAGGAGATCTCTGAAACAATAATAAAAAATACAAATGATAAGATATATTTATCTGTAGATTTTGATGTGCTGGATCCTAGCCAAATGCCAAGCACAGGGACACCTGAACCTGACGGGCTGTCTTTCTACGAACTAAAAAAGATATTGAAAGCAGTTCTTTCTAAAAAACAAGTTATAGGAATGGATTTTGTTGAGCTTAGTCCTATCCCAGGCTTTATAGCTCCAAATGTCCTTGCGGCAAAACTAATATATTTTGCAATTGGCTATGCATTTAATAAAGACCTGCAAGCGCAATCCGAATAATTACTAATTTTTGTTATATAAGATTGTACTAGCCTAAGCTTAACTTATACTTATTTTTCTAATTTATATTTTTCAACTGCCTCTTTGATTGCACGTAAACTCAATGTTGCGCATTTCATCCTTACAGGACCAGGATCCATTCCTAAGATATTCTTGACCGTATCTACATTATATTCTTCTATTTCTTTAATGCTTTTGCCTTTTATGAAATCTGTGATCATACTTGCAGAAGCCATGCTTATTGCGCATCCTCTCCCTATAAATTTAATATCTTTTATTTTTTTATTATTAATTTTTATATAAACCTCTATCTCATCCCCACAGACCTGGTTGTATTCCTTAAAACGTGTATCAGCGTCTTTTAACACTCCCTTATTATGAGGATGCTCATAGTTTAGTATTATTTTTTCTGCATAAATGTCATAAGGCAAGAAATCACTGGATATTGAATTTATTTTTTATTTTATTTATTGCATTCACTGCAGCATCTATTTCTTGTGTGGTATTATATAAATAGAAGCTCATCCTAGATATTGAATGCTCTTTTGATAATTCTGATACAACAGGCATTGCGCAATGGTGGCCTGCGCGTATTGCTATCCCTTCTTTATCAAAAAGATATGCAATATCATGCGGATGAATCTTGTTTATTGCAAACGATATTATTCCTACTTTATTTTTTTCATTATTTCCCCCGAATATTTCAAGGTTTTTTATGCTGCTTAATTCATCAAAAGCATATTTTACAAGATTCTGTTCATGTTTTTTTATATTATCTATACCTATCTTATTAATATAGTCAATAGCGCTTGCAAGACCTATTGCGCCCTCTATATTCTGAGTGCCAGATTCAAATCTCCAAGGTAGATCGTTTAATGTGCAGGAGTACTTGTTAACCTGTTTTACCATTTCACCGCCACCAAATAAAGGATTAATATTATTTAAAATAGATTTTTTTGCAAAAAGGATGCCTATTCCTGCAGGTCCCATCATTTTATGTGCAGATGCAGCAAAAAAGTCACATCCTATGTCCTTTACATCTATTTTCATATTAGGTATCGATTGTGCGCCATCAATAAGAACAGTGCTATTATTTTTATGGGCAAGTCGCGTTATATATTTAATATCATTTACAGAACCTAGTACATTAGATGCATGAAATACTGCTGTTATCTTCGGCTTTTTTTCAAGCTGAGTCTTAAGACTTTCAATATCTAATCCTGTTTTCTCTTTGTTAAGCTTTATATAGTCTAAATGTGCTTTTTTCCTTTTTGCCAGCCATAGCCATGGCAGTAAGTTGCTGTGATGCTCTGCCTCTGAAATTAATATATGGTCTCCTTTCTGTATTACTTTATTTCCATATGTCAGCGCAACAAAATTTATCGCCTCTGTAGTATTCCTCGTATATACTATTTCTTCAATTGATCCTGCATTTATAAATTTAGCAAATTTTGTCTTTGATTCAATGTATCTTGCTGTTGCATCTTCTGCTATTTTATACATCCCTCTATGTATATTAGAATTATAATTTTCATAGTAATATTTTATTCCATTAATTACCTGAAGGGGTTTTTGCGCGGTCGCAGCATTGTCAAAATAAACAAGTTTTTTCCCATTAACTTTTATTTTTAATATTGGAAAATCCTCCCTAATTTTATTTACATCGTACATATTTACACTTTATTTTTGATATATTTTTCAAATCCCTCAGTTTCTATTTCTTTTGCAATAGATTCCTTGCCAGATGCAACAATTTTGCCATTAACTAATACATGTACAAAATCTGGTTTTATATATGAAATTATCTTATTGTAGTGTGTAATTAATATCACCCCAATTTTTTTCTTTTTTAAGGCTTCCTTTATAATTTCAGCCATTTTTTTTATTGCATCAACATCAAGGCCTGAGTCTGGTTCATCCAGAATTGCAAACTTAGGATTTAAGATAAGCATTTGCAGTATTTCCATCTTCTTTTTTTCACCCCCTGAAAATCTAAAATTAAGATCTCTTTCAATAATGTCTTTTTTTAGACTCAACTTTTTAAGATTAACCTCTATTTCCTTCTCTAAATCCTCTATATTCCCGCCTTTTTTGATAGAGGTATATGCATTATAAAGGAAATTTATGTATTTTATATCACTTATCTCAGCAGGGTTTTGGAACTGTAAAAATAAACCAAGTTTTGCTTTTTTGTCAGTAGATAAGCTAGTTATATCCTTTCCATCAAGAATAATATTTCCACTTGTCTTTAATTTAGGATATTTCATAATTGCTTTTGCAAACGTAGTTTTTCCTGAGCCATTTGGCCCCATTATAATATGAATTTCTCCACTTTTAATCCTAAGGTTTACTTCGGATATTATTTTATTATTATTTGTGCTTGCACTAAAATTCTTTATTATTAATTCGCTCATTTAATCATCTACTTTATTAATTTATATCAGTTAGCTTATCTTGCATCTTGTAGGATTTCCTACAAATTTCGCATATTGTTTTTCTTGCTTTCCCTGCATCGCCCATAACCATATATCTTACTAATTTATCTAATATCTTTTTATCAAATTCTTTCTCAATGCCTTTAATTTTTTCAGAGTATTTATCATTTATATATTTGCTTACTGCAGCCTGTGTTAATCCAAGCAACATAGCAACTTCCTCTTGTTTTAGTCTGTACTTGTTCGTCATTACTTTTGTGGCACCCGCTCTAACTGCCGGGAGGAGTTCCTCAATTTCAAATTTTATATTGCTAACAGCATAGTTTTTTTGTTTCATTAAATCATTTTAATTATTTTTTTTCCAACAAACTCGTAATTATCTGCATATTCGTGCTTTAAATCCGAAAATGCAAATTCTTTAATTATAAATTTGTTTATATCATGCTTGCTAATGCCCCTGCATTCCATATAAAATTTTGCATCATC
>JAJYVI010000060.1 GCA_021792115.1 Microcaldota archaeon
AAAATGAAGAAAAATATACTTTTTTAGAGCTGCAAAATGATTTTAGCATGTATTTTTTAAGTTTATTATCCATTATATTTTATTGAAATTGTTTGAAAATTTAAGATTTTCAACAGCCTCTTAATTTTGGCTATAACTAAATTGAAAAGGGTATGAAAAAAGTAAAATAATTGCTTAGTTCCTTGGGATATCCTATAAATTTTAGAACAGAACAATAATCAAATAAATGGCCTATTAAATAAATAGCCTATTAAAATAAATATAATTCATTAATTATTTATTAATTAAATATTAATTAAATATATAAAAAAATATATAAAATTAATTATAAATTATGATATCATGCCTGATGCAAATGATTTGCTTATATTTAAAAATAGAAATATAAACAATGAGGAAAATAAAAAAAACAACGAGAGCGCAGGCAATGAAGAAGCACATAATGAAGCAAAAAAAACAGGGGAAAATAAAGGCCCGGCTAGTGAAGGAGAGACTTATAATACCTTTGGAAATACAGGTGCAGCAGGCAACAGTAAATATTGCTTTAACCATCCCTGGAGATATGCGTATGCAACATGCGAGATATGCAAAAAGCCTTTCTGCTTTGAGGACCTCGTTGAGTACAAGCATAAATATTATTGCACCAGCGATATAGACACGGTCTCAAAGACAGTCTATGAAACTAATTTTATAGAATACACTAGTTTAAGCTATGTTTCAGTTATATCTTTTTTCATGACTTTTTTTATATTCGCATATTATGCTAACGGCGGGATTATATCATTGGTTGGTAAAATTATAGGGAAACAGATTTTGCTGCAAGGGCTCTTAAACATGACTTACATTTTACTTGCAGGCAGTTGCGTATTTGTGTTTTTGCAGGTCGTAACTGCATTTTTAGTGCTTATAGGGCTTAAAAAAAGCTATACAATGAGCATAGGCATTAGCATCCTAAGTATCCTGCTGTTTACATATATATACCTTAATTCAAATGCATCCTATTACATATATATAATCGCAACGACATTTATTGCATTCATAACAATTTTAATATCTGCAAAGATGTACAAACGGGTTGACATCAAAAATGAGAATAGCATAGATGCTGAAAGCAACAAATTCAATAACTGGGCAAGTGTAAAAACCTTTTAAGCAGCAATAGGCAATAGATACCTAATATGTCTCAAGTATCTTTAAGATCTGATCTCTAACTTTAGCCAATTTATTGACTTCAACATACTCATTCGACTTATGTATACTGCTATTTTCAACCCCATAGGATACAGTAGGTATTGAAATGTTTGCAAATAGATTTGCATCCAGTCCACCGAATGATGCATATAGTTTTTTCTGTTTTGTCACATCCATGAACTTTTTCACTAGCCTTGATTTTGTATCAGTTACATAACTATTGTGAAATGATGTAAATTCAAGTTTTGCGTTTATGCCTTCTTTTTTTGCTTCAGCATTGAAGTATTTAGTAAATTGCTGCTTTAATATTGAAAGATCCATTTCAGGAATGCACCTAAGGTCAAATCTTGCTTCAAGTGATCCTGGAATGAGGTTTTCCTTTATTCCTGAATTTATCATAGTTATGCTAAATCGGTTATACACCTTTCTTTTTGAGTCTCCATAAAACTTTGATTTTTTTGCCTCAATCTTTTTTTGAAAATCGCTAATGCAGTCTAGGAATGGAAGAGCGATGCTGATTGCATTTTTGCCTAAAAATGGAAATCCTGCATGCACTTCTCTTCCTTTTATAAGTATTCTTCCAGAGGCAACTCCGCTTGCACCTATTATTATTTTATCCTCAGCATCAAGGACTATAACTGCGTCGCTTTTTATTTTATTCCTTCTGTTCTGTATTAGCCATTTCAGCCCATCTGCAGAGCCTATCTCCTCATCGCATGTGATTATCAGCTCAATATTCACATTGCTTTTTATACTTTGGATTAATGAAAGCGCAATTGCTATGCCTGCTTTGTCATCGCTGGCCCCTCTTCCAAATGCTTTGCCTCCAGATACAGCAAGTTTGAATGGGTCTGTTTTCCATTCCGGCCTATTCACAGGAACGGTATCATAATGCGCATTTATCCCTATTGTTATCTCCTTCCCAAAATCAAACTCTGCAATAAGATTTGGCTTTTGCTTGCCTTCAGGAGAATATATGTCAACTTTGCCCCCATTCTTTTCAGCAAACTGCTTTATGAAAGAAATTATTTCATTATAGTTTTTTGCATCATTCGAATTTGTGTCATATTTAACAAGCTCTGCTAAAATTTCTAACTCGCTTAATTTTGCCATGCTTACCCCAATAAATATTATATAATATGATACATGAAACCAATAAATAATATGCTGTTATGCACACAGCATAAAAATAATACAGAGAAAGTTAATGCATATGCAATATGTACAGCATAAGTTGCTGCTTGATGCCTTTCTTTTGCAAATTATTTTTCATTTGTTGAAGTAAGTGTTCTTTCCTGATATCTTCCTCTTCTCTCTATCTTTTCAAGTCTCTTTATTATTTCATGCGCTTTGCTGTAATTATTCTTATAAGCATCTAAAAATGCAGCATACTGCTCCTTAGTTATAGCCCTTTTCATAAGTAGCAGGTCCACTGCCTTGTCCTCAATCATTTGAGACATATCTGCAAGTCCAAAATCAATTATACTTATAGAGTTTTTATCAACAAGTATATTAGCAGGGGTAAAATCCCCATGAACTATGTTACTGCCATGGAGAACTGCAAGAGCAGATCCGATTTTAGAAAATAGATTTTTATTTTCATGCAGCTGCAAATTAGCATTCTTTTCAACAGCACTGCCATTTGGTTGTAGAATTGTTAACAGGTTTACACCTTTAATTCTCTGCATAAATATTCTGTCTTTTTCAAGAAAAAGCACTTTAGGAGCACTGACAACTTGGGATGCAACAGACAGTATCTTTGCTTCTTTTTTTGTACGCTGGTACCTTAGCATCTTGTCAAGGGATTCTTCCCTATAGCCCTTTGCCACTCTGTGTTTTATTATTGCATCAATCCCAAGAAAGCTGCTTGCATATATTACTGCTTCTGCGCCCTCATTTAGTTTCCTGTATTTCTGCACATGCTGCTTATAACTACCATTTAATTTCAAATTTATCAGCCCTAAATTTTTGGTCTATTGTAGCTTCGCTTAAAGTATAATGATCATTATTTTCTAGCATTTCAAGGCCCACGACTGCAATCATTGCGCCATTGTCTGCATTGAATTGGTCAGGCGCTACCCTGAATTTCACATCATGAGAATCTGCAATGCTTTGAAGCATTTCATTTAACCTTCTATTTTGTGCAACACCCCCACAGAGTATAAGTTCCTTTTTACCTAGCAAAAACAATGCACGCTCTGTAGCCTCGCACAGCATTGAAAACATTGTTTCCTGGAATGAATAGGCTACATCAGGCAATTTTTCCTTAGCCAAAAGGTCTGTTGCATACTTTAAGATTCCTGTAAATGTAAAATCCATGCCTTTGACATTGTATGGCATTGTTATGTATTTTCCAGTCGCAGCCGCCTTTGCTACTGACGAGCCCCAAGCAGGCAAAAGATTTGCTGATCTTGCAAAGTTGTCAAGTGCATTCCCTATTCCTATGTCAAGTGTTTCGCCGTAAACATGGTAATGCCTAAATGGTTTATTTATTATGCCAAGGATCTGGGAATTTCCGCCACTAACATATAAGACAAGGGGATCATTCATATTGAACATGACTCGCGCAATTTCAATATGCGCTACAGAGTGGTTTACTGGAAAAATAGGCTTACAGAATTGCCTTGATATAGTCTTGGCTGCTATTTGACCTATTCTTAGGCATGCCCCTATTCCAGGACCTTTTGTGTATGCAACTGCATCTATATCTTCGATATTTATTTTGGATTCTGCAAGAGCATCCTTAATCAAGCCTGGGATATGCTTAGAATGAAATTCCGCGACCTTTGAGGGTATAATGCCTTTGTTAGAGATAGGATACATCTTCTTTTTATTAGATAATATTTTCTTACCTTCTACAACTCCTACCCCAATAGTATGTGCGCTGCTTTCTATACCCATCATTATCATATATATCATTGATTATGCCGAATCAAAAATATAATTCTCATAGAATATTAAAAATTTGCTAAAAAATAGGTGGAAATAAGCAGAACTTATAATTATTATCTCCTGTATCTATTATTTCTAGTTCTGCCTTGCCCACTTGAATAGAAGTTCCTGTCTCTTTGATGGCCACTAAACCTTCCATTGCCAAATTTTCTTTCATTTCTTCTCATTTCAGGGATTGCAATATCTTTGAATTTTGCAACATCAAGCTCAGCTTTTAAGATATTTATATTTGCAAGCTTGCATATGTCACGCTTCAGATGATCCTCATCAGGCTTGAATATTGTGAATGCTCTGCCATCCTTGCCCATTCTTGCGGATCTTCCAACTCTATGTACATATGTACGGGGATCCTCTGGTGCATCAAAATTTATTACATCGCTTACATCATTTATATCCAGCCCTCTTGCAGCAAGATTAGTAGAAATAAGAAATGTTGCATGGGTCTTGAATGCATGGAGAGACTGCTCTCTCTTCGCTTGACTCATGCCTCCATGCATAACTATTGCATTGTATTTAATAGAGCGTAGAAAATCATGCACAAAGTCTGCTTCCCTTTGAGTTGACGTGAATATTATGCATTTCTTTGGATTGAACTTGTCTATATATCCTAGCAATGCAGAAAACTTTGATCTACCACCTGCAACATAATAGCTGTGTGTTATTGTTGAAACAGTTA
>JAJYVI010000061.1 GCA_021792115.1 Microcaldota archaeon
TAAAAATTAAGTATTATATGGCGAGGTAGCTCAGTGGTAGAGCGCTAGACTCATATGCAAAGCATAATGAGTGAGGAGCAAATTTTTGCTATGACTGCTAAGAAATCTAGAGATCGCGTGTTCAATTCCCGCCCCCGCCATTTATTTTTTTATTCTGTTTTTTTGAATATTTCCTTACACTATTTCTTAATACTGTGCATTTATGCCAGACTTATTTAGCCAGTTAATAATAAATTGTAGACCGATTTAATTACCAGATTGAAAATAAATTGTAGAATAAGAAAAAAGGTATATAAATATGAATGGTAATATAAAATAACATAAAATTTATAGAAGTGTGCATATTCAAAATTTACTAAGTCTGCTATGCTTAATCAAATGCAGACTTATATTTTATTTGATAAAGGAAATTCTATAAGTTTATAAAGGTATTTAATATGGATGGCACAGAAAATGAGCAGATGCAGGATTCAGGCAACAATGCAGACTCTAAAAAAGCACAGGAGCAAGAAAGTCAATCAGTTCCAAACAATAGTAATCCAATATCTCCGAATCCAGCAACAGCACCTGCAACAGCACCTGCGACACAACCTATCCAGCAGCCAGAAACTGGAACTCAAAATTCTTCGCAAGTAAATAATCCTCAGGCAGGTACACCTAACCAGATTCCTGAAACACAACCAGCGCCTCCTTCATCTATTCCGCAGCCAGAGCAGAATAAAGTATCTGCGCAGCAGGAAGAAACACAGAAAAAAGAGGATATAGAAAAATTGAAGCTCAAAAATGCAAATGTAAAGAAGATTGCACTTAGTGTTATATTAATATTATTTATAGCAGCAGTTGCATATATATTTATAAGCGGACTTGTTCCTATTTCTCATAAAACAACTGTAACTACGACAATATCCTCTACAACAACAAGCAATATTGTTTCAACATCAACATCTTCAACTACTACAACAGTAAAACCTGTAGTTTTTAAATCATTAAGCAGATGCACAGACATTAATGAATCCGGAAAATACATTGTCAATAGCATAATTGCGACAAATATCTCTAATGGTTCTTGTATAAGCATAAATGCAAGCAATGTATATATTTCATGCAATGGGAAAAATATAACTGGCGCAGGGCCGTTTGTGAATTCCCCTCCATTTACTTATGGAATTTCAGCAGATAACAAGACAAATATAACATTGTCAAAATGCAATGTAAAAGATTTCTCATACGGCGTTTACCTGGATAATGTCTCAAATGCATCAATATCTGGCAGCAACCTGTCTATAAATTTTGTTTCAGAGCTTGCGCTGATAAATTCTCATAGCATAAATGCATCTAACAATCATTTTTCAAAGTCCGAGACTTACAAAGGGGCTGTCTACATATCAAATAATTCCTCACAGATCACATTTAAGAACAATTCAGTCCTCTACAATGCATTTTACGGAATAAATGTAAGCTCGCAGGGGAACAGGTTCATCAGCAATTATATTAATGGCACGCCTGTATCATTCTATTGCAGCCTCAACAGCAGCTTTACAAAAAGCAGCTATGCAAAATCAAATATCTGCTATAACAATACTCAATGCAGTTTTGTCGCATGCACAGGCTTTAACAAGCCGGCAAACCTTTCTTATATCAACCTAAGCAACAGCAGGAACACGCAGAAAACGATAAACGAATGCGGCAGTATAAATAACCCTGGCGTCTACAGTCTGAGCTCAAATATCAACATGGGTGATTTTGTAAATGTCTCAAATCCCCTTGTAGGGCTAACGCCACTACTTAATTCAATGCACATGCGTTGCATAAATATAAATTCCAGCAATGTAAGCCTTGATTGCAGAAATCACATTATATCAAATTCACCTATTGCTATTTACGCAAGTAACATGATGAATATCTCACTGAACAACTGTAATATAAAAAATTCTAGCATAGGAATAAAATTTGAAAAAGTAATTTCAGGAAATCTAACAAATATAAATGTTTCAGGAAGCAATATTTCAGTCATGCTCAAGAATACAAGTGGGATTTTTGCGCATAATCTTACTGCACTTCGCAGCAGCATAGGACTTTACATGCTAAATTCTTCTGCAGATTCTTTCAATAAACTTTTGATATTAAATAATAGTCTATTTGGACTTTTTGTAAACAAGTCTCTAGGAAATATATTCACTAATGGCACAATAATAAACAATTCAGTTGTTGATGTATATGCAACAAGCAACGCGAATGTCACAAATGCTAATTTAATGCAAAAAGTTACATGCGGCGTAACAGATGCGAACTGGGCTGCGTGCAAGCTTCATCTTTCTGTTTCACTCGCATACATTCCTGTAAAATCCTGCGAAGTAATATCAAGATCTGGAAATTACTCTATTATAAACAATCTTATAAGCAATTCTCAGACCTGCATAAACATAAAGGCAAACAATGTTAGACTCAATTGCTTAAACCACTCAATAACAGGAACAGGAATGCTTGACGGGGTCGCAGTATATAATAGAACAAATGTTACTGTAGATTCATGTGATCTATATGGGTTTGACAGTGGAATTACAGTGAATAATTCTCAAGATATTAGCTTGTTGAATAATACTATAAAGAGTAGCATATTAGGAATTGTAATCAATACAGCATCAAATGCAAATATAAAAAATAATAGTATTAAGTATTCTGCATCAAATTCAAGCATATATCTGGACAATGTAACCCACTCTGTAATATCAGACAACAACGCATCATTCGGCCTTTCCCAAAGCACTGGAATAGCAATTATAAATTCTGTTGACAATCTTATAAACAATAATACAGGGGTCAATAACTACTTTGGGATGAGGATAGAGAACATGTCGGGCAACAACACAGTAATGAACAATACAATGCTGTCAAATAAGCAGGCAGACTATTACTGCAGCTCTGCTAACAGCAACATGTCATCTGAAAATGGAGGCATTAACTACGGCAACACAAAAATAGGATGCTACTGGATGGCTTCTGTTTCAAAGCTTTCACCATACCTGAGCTGCAACCTTGTGCCTTCAGGATCTCTGTATTCTCTTGGAAGAGACTTCATTTACCCTTACAACAGCACATGCTACCAAATTATCAAATCAAATGATTCAACACTTAACTGCAACGGTCATACATTGATAGCAACAAAAGGCGGGGTTCTTATTGATGCAGTAAATGCCACTGGCATAACCCTTGAGAACTGCTACTTAAAAGGATTTTCAAGCCCTGTAATCGCAAAGAATACAAGCATAAATATCCTTAACAACACATTCTACAGCACACAGCAGGAGGAAACAGCGATAAATAGCTCTTATTCTAATAATGTAAAGATAAAGAGAAATGATATCTTAGGGTTTTTAGTTGGAATTAATATGTTTAAAGATTTGAATAGCATGGTTTTTACAAATAAAGTAAATTCTGCTAATGCATATCTTATTAATAAATCAGTAAATATACAGATATCAAATAATACAGCGACTACTGCAAGCACAAGCGGATTAAGCCTTATTAGTTCTACACCTATTACGCTATTCAATAATACTCTTTTAGGTAAATCAGGATTAAGCTGCACTTTCAGCTCGCAAAATACAACATCAAACCTTGACTTGGGCAACAATACATGTTCCTCTAATAGCGGATGCGGCTGGATAACAAAGTCTGCCTCTATCTGCCATTGACTATTAAATATTCTTCTCTATGCACCCACCAAGCAGTGCAATATTTTATAAGGCTTATATATTTTATTAAATATTAATAATTAGGTTTGAATGGTAAGCAACAAATTTCAAAAAGGAGGGAGACCAAAGAGAACAAAAAATAAAAAATATGGTCAACAGCATAGCAACGGCAATGCTGAGAAACCAAAGAATTCTATTGAAGTTGTTCCAGATCGCAGAACCAAAAATGATATTCCTGAAAAAGAGTATATAAAATCTGAAAAGACAGAGGAGGAAGCAAAGGCAGTGCATGATACAACAAAGCCTGAAGAAGTACAAAAAAATGAACAAAAATTTGAAAAAAGCGCAGAGTTGATTGAGAAAATAAGCCAAGAGCTTGATCGAATCAACAAAGAGCATGAAGAGGCTAAAAAGATAGAGGCTCAACAAACAAATACAGAGGAATCAAAGCCTGTCCAGACGAGTAAAACCAGTGCAGCAGTAGATAGCGAAAAAGGTGCTGCCCAACAAGAGGCATCTGAGGCATCTGAACAATATGATTTTGAGAAAAATAAAGAGCTAATTGAAAAGATAAATGAGGAGCTTCAGAATCTCAATATAAAAGATAATAAAAAAACAAAAGAGGCGCAAAGTATTATCAAAAGGATTGACCTTGAGGCAAAAAAAGCAGAAATTGAAAAAAGAAAGCAAGAGGAGAATCAATCTGAAGATATTATTAAGAAGAATAAAAAAATTATAGAAAAAGTTAAAAGAAGAACTTATATCCTTACTAGCAAAAAAATGATTATAATTATTTCAATTATCCTCTTACTTGCAATGGGTGGAATTTATTATCTAGCTACGACTGTAAAAGTGCCTATAAAAATAATAACACCTATAACAACACCTGTAACAATTCCACCGTCTTTATTTGCTATAAATAGCTGCAGAAGTTTGGATAAAGCAGGATACTATACTATTTCTAATTCAATAAAGTCCAATACAATTTCAACCTGCATAAGCATAAATGCAAGCAATGTATATATTTCATGCAATGGGAAAAATATAACTGGCGCAGGGCCGTTTGTGAATTCCCCTCCATTTACTTATGGAATTTCAGCAGATAACAAG
>JAJYVI010000062.1 GCA_021792115.1 Microcaldota archaeon
GAAGGCACGAATGGAAGACTGCTTATGGATTCTGGATACATAGTAGACAATGGTGAGAAGAAAAAAATAAACACACCATACACATTCTTTGATTTTTCAGCACATGCAGACAAGAATGATTTAATAGAATATGCAAAGAAAAGTTCACCGGAAACGATTGTTTGCGTGCATGGAGATAAGGATAATGCTGTTGCACTTGCAGATGATCTTAGGGAGCAGGGATTTGATGCATACGCGCCTCAGCTTGGAGAGACTATAAAAATAGAATAATTACTTTATAGTATACCTTGTTATAAAAGAAGAATTTATAGTCAATGCCAGATCAGCCTTGCATTGGCAATGTTCTTATATAATGTACTATAAGACCGTTAGAAAATCATAAATATCTATTCTAGCGCATAATTCAATATCATAATGCTATAAAGGAGAGGGTATGAACATTAAAAAAACTGCAAAATATGCTGCTATTATTACAACTACTGCTGCGCTGACAATTTCATCTGCTATCAGCAATCCAATAGTACAAAATAAACAACAACCATTTTTTACAGGAGGAAAAATAACATCAACAAAAAAAGTTATAAGTAGTTTACGGGATCTACAAAAATTCTTGAAAAAAGAGGAGACTAAAAATAATACTTTTACTATGAAGAAGCAGATAAAAACCCACAATGAATATATAGGTATACAGAAAAAGAACAACGCCAATTCCCATTATGCCCGGGAAATTATTAATATATTAGAAGAGAGTACGATTGGCGCAATCATTATAGTGACAGTAGGCATAGGGCTTGCAGAGCTTAGGAAAGCAACTATTAGATATATATCCCGTTGGCTTGATAAAGTATATTCATCAGGAAAGCATTAAAGTTATCAAGGATTTGGTACAACTTTTTTTTGAATTTTCAACAATTTATTGAATTAAACAAAAAATATTTAAATATTCTGTTCCTATTAATATTATGGAGAAAATAGTAATACGTGTCATTGAAAGACCAAGCAACGAGAGCCCTGAAAAAATAATAAAGTGGTTTTGCATGGTATTTGGGTTGTCTGATAATGACAGCAACAATGATATAGGAGTACAGATATTAAAGAAGTTTATAATGAATTCGAATAGCAGGGATGGAGGACTTTCAAGCTCAGACCTTAAATTTAACCCTAGAGTGCCTAAAAGCACTACAATTTACCATCTAAATAGATTCATAAGTAGTGGGCTTATTGTAAAAAAAGGCAAGAAATATTATCTAAGGGCAACAAACCTTTTGCGTGCTATTGAAGAGATAGAATATGATATCAACAAAGAATTCCAAAAAATGCTGGATACTGCAATAGAATTTGATAGAATGCTTAGCATACCTAAAAAATCCGCAAAAATTAGAAGGCGATTAAAATGAATCAAAAAGATAATACAGAAGATACTGAGGAAAATAATAAAGAAATAAAAAATAAGGGAGAATATAAAGCCAAGGATCTAAATGCTAATGAAAGTACTGCAGAGAGCACTGATTCAAAGGAACAAATTTTAAGGCTTATTGCAGAATTTGACAACTATAAAAAAAGAGCCAAAAAGGACATAGACAATGCAAAGATAATAGGCAAGGCGGAGCTTATTAAGAATCTTCTTCCAGTTATTGACGAATTTGACCTTGCATTGATGTCTCTTTCGCAAATGCAGAATAAAATTGTAGTAAAAGGCATAGAGCTGCTTTACAGCAATTTTATAGGTCAGTTAAGGAAAGAAGGGCTTGAAGAAACAGATTCTGACGGCGTATTTGACCCATATAAACATGAGATAATGATATCTAAGCAGAGCCCAAAGCCTTATGGAACAATCATTGAAGTAGTAAAAAAAGGGTATATGTTCAATGGTATAATGCTAAGGCCTGCTTCAGTAATAATTTCTGATGGAAATGGAAATAAAAAAGATGGAAAGGAAACTGAAGATAAAAATATAACGGAAGCAAATAAAAAAAATGATTAGTAGATTAGTAGTAAAACTGTAAAATATAACTAAGAGAGATAATAAAAAGGACAATAATTAATAGAAATTTTGAACAATCAAGCAAATATAAAATATTAGGATATTAAAAATATTAAAAAACAGAATAGAAAAACAAAAAATAAATAAAAACAAAATAAAAAACAATTGGTGAGAAAATGAAAATAATAGGAATAGATTTAGGAACATCAAACTCTGCAGCAGCAGTACTTGAAGGAGGAAGACCTACGATAATACCGAGCGGAGAAGGTGCATCACTATATGGAAAGGCATTTCCAAGCTTTGTTGCATTCACAAAGGATGGCCAAAAGCTTGTAGGAGAGCCTGCAAGAAGACAAGCAATCGCAAACCCTGACGGTACAGCATATGCATTCAAAAGAAAAATGGGAACTGATTATATTTATAAATTGCATGGCAAATCTTATAAGCCCCAGGAGCTTTCAGCCTTTTTGCTGCAAAAAATAAAGGAGGATGCAGAGGCTTTTATAGGAGAGCCTGTAAAAAAAGCAGTTATAACAGTACCTGCATACTTCGATGACAATCAAAGGCAAGCAACAAAAGATGCTGGAGAGATTGCAGGGTTAGAGGTTGTAAGACTTGTAAATGAACCAACTGCAGCCTGTCTTGCATATGGACTTGACAAATCAGACAAAGAAATGAAAATATTAATCTATGACCTTGGTGGAGGCACGCTTGATGTTACAATAATGGAATTTGGGAATGGTGTGTTTGAGGTTAAATCAACAAGCGGTGATACCCAACTAGGAGGAACTGATATGGATAATAAGATAGTAGAATTCTTACTGAATGAAATAAAAACAAAATATCATGTTGATATATCAAATGAGCACCAGGCAATGCAAAGATTAAGGGAAGCCGCTGAAAAAGCTAAGATAGAGTTATCTACAGTACTTACTTCAGAGATAAATCTACCATTTCTTACACAAACTAAAGAAGGGCCCGTAAACTTCACATACTCACTTACAAAGGCAAAGCTTGAGAGCCTTGTAATACCTATAATAGAGAGATCTGCAAAACCTGTAATGCAAGCATTGAAAGATGCAAAGCTTGAACCAGCAGATCTTGACAAAATAATCCTTATAGGAGGCCCGACAAGAATGCCAATAACTCAAAGGTATATTGAGCAACTGCTTGGTAAAAAAATAGAGAGAGGAGTAGACCCGATGGAAGTTGTGGCACTTGGTGCAGCAGTACAGGCGGGTGTGCTTACAGGAGAAATTAAGGATATTGTGCTGCTTGATGTAACTCCTCTTACACTTGGAATTGAAACTCTCGGAGGCGTTGCAACCCCACTTATAGAGAGGAATACGACAATTCCTATAAAGAAATCACAGATATTCACGACTGCAGAGGATTCACAAACAAGCGTAGATATACACGTTGTACAGGGAGAAAGACCGCTCGCAAAAGATAACATTGAGCTTGGAAAATTCAACCTTACAGGAATACCTCCTGCAAGAAGAGGTGTGCCTCAGATAGAAGTGACATTTGATATAGACTCAAATGGAATATTGCATGTAACTGCAAAAGACAAAGGGACAGGAAAGGCACAATCAATGGATATTATCGCACCTCATAAAATGAACAAGGATGATATAGATAATAAAATAAAAGAAGCAGAGAAATATGCAGAGCAGGATAAAAAAATACGCGAAAATATAGAGATCAAGAACAATGCAGAATCAATGATATATACTGCAGAGCATAGCTTAGAGGAGTATAAAGACAAAATTCCAAAGGATATAATAGACTCTATAAATGAGGCTAAAAGCAAGCTTGAGGAAGCTGCAAAAGGCGAAGATTATGATGGAATAAAGCAGAAGACAGATGAGCTGAAACAAGCACTTGAAAAAATAGGCTCAAGTGTATATGGCCAAGGAGGCGCAGGGTCTAATCCTGAAGAGGGAACAGGAGCAGAAAATAGCAGCGACACGAGCAGTGATAGCAAGGGTAAGGAAGGAGAACCTGTTGATGCAGACTTCAAGGTCGAGAAGTAGTGGAAATCAATGGTTTCCACTGGTCTATTCTGGAATGGTAAAAAATAAATAGAAGATAATATGGCAAAAGATTATTATGATGTTCTGGGTGTTTCAAAGAACGCATCAGGAGATGATATTAAAAAGGCATACAGACAGCTTGCCATGAAATACCATCCAGATAAGAATAAAGACAAGGATGCTGAAGAAAAATTTAAGGAAATAAACGAAGCATATGCTGTGCTCAGCGATGAGCAAAAGAGAAAACAGTATGATATGTTCGGTCCAGAACAATTTAGCCAGAAATACAATGAACAGGATATTTTCAGAGGATTTGACTTCAAAGATATTTTTAGATCTATGGGATTTGACTTTGATGTTAACTTCAATGAATCTCCTAATGATATTTTTGATGATCTGTTCGGATTTTCAGAGGGGCAACATAGAAGGCATACATCAGCTTCAGAAGGAGCAGATAAACTTCTGCAAATAACAATAGATTTAAGGCAAGCGACACGGGATACTGTCCAGAAAATATCAATAACTCATTTTGTGAAATGCGATGCCTGTAAAGGAAGTGGTGTAGAGCCTGGCAGTAAAGTAATAACCTGCGATGTATGTAAAGGCTATGGACAAATAAAAAATGTGCAGAGAACGCCATTTGGAATAATGCAAACAATAACA
>JAJYVI010000005.1 GCA_021792115.1 Microcaldota archaeon
TACAAAGATTGAGAAAGTTTTAAGCAAATTATTAACTTTAAACTTTATATTTATTTGTATTAAATTATTAATAGATTTGCATTCATAATTATATGTTTTCGATAGTGTATTTTATGCCTGAACCACAAAACATTGCAACAGCAGCAGACATTGCCCCAAATGCAGTAAACGTGACTACTCAGAAAGCTGTACAGCAACAAGTCCAACAGGAAAATATACCTTATATTGAATCTATAAAAATCAATGCGAAACTTGTGCAAAATTTAGAGTCCGCATACAGTTCAATTTCCAACATTGCATTGTTTTCTGCTCAACTAAATCCAGACAATGTAGTAATGTTTAGAGTAGAAAGCAGGGACCTACAAAAAAAGCCATTTCTTTTTACTATAATCTATTTTAACAAGGACTCAATAGAAATAAAGTATTCAATTGCATTTGATGCAAGCAAGAAACTTCGCAGGCTTTCTATCATGAAGGACTTTTTAGGCATATTTTCGACAATAACAGATATTTATCAGATTGAAATAAAAGAATTATTTCATCATCTTGACTCTATGATAGATGATGTTTTGAATTCATTATCTCAGAATTATAGTACGCTGTTCAACAATTATGATGCAATGTTCAATGAATATAATGAGCTTAAGAAAATAAATCTTGATCTTGCAGCCTCAAACAAGAGCCTTGCTGCATCAGGAATGGTTCTTGAACAGAAAAATAAGGAGCTTACTGAAAAGTTAAAAAGCCTTGAGATATACTCTGACGAGTCACTTATGGTGATGGTTGAAGAGTGGATAGAAGCCCATGGCAATAGTATAGACATAAATGAATTTGCCAAAAGTTACAAGCTTCTGCCACCAAGGGTAGAGCAGATATTAAACAAAATGGTAAGCCTTGGGTATTTAGAGTTAAAAGGGTAATAAAAGGGAGCTAATGAATTATAATGTTACTATAAACAAAAAGTTAAAGTATATTAAAGTTTATACGATACTCAAAAAAATAGGCCAAAAAGAAAACTTTATGACAGCATTGTTTACACGTCTTTTGGTCAAAAATAAGCAAGAGAAAAAATTCTAAAGGAAAACCAGAAGATACAATGGCAAGGATAAACAAGAGTGCGAGTTTATTAAAGGAACACAAGATTCTTATTGTGGCACTCATTGCTGTAGCAGTCGTTGTTATCGGTCTTATTATTTATGTGCATCTACTGCTGCAAAATGCCTCCGCATCTTACCCTCTAAAGAACTTGACATTAAAATCAAGCATAAGCTCAGGCTTAGTTTCATCTTATTTTGTATTCTATAACAATACAAATTTATCTACGCAGACCATAAAAGAGATACGCTCAAACTATATATTGAATATGTTTCCTTATTCTCTTATCTCTTATAACACCTACAATATCTCAAATTTAACAATAAATGAGTCAATTTTCAAGCAAAAAATTCCATCGCATATCTATATTTGGAATACAAGTGGTCAGTGCTTTAGATGCCAAAATATAGACCTTGTTGAATCCTTGCTTGTAAAATATCTTTCTCATTATAATATTAATGATTCAATACAAGTTATCTCATTTGCAAATATAACAAAAATTCAGAATAACTCAATATTACTTGTTATGACGGGGCTCATTCCCCAGCAGATGTTCCTTCCAGTAAATAATTCCACACAGACACAGACAATAACATACCTGCTTAACAAAGGGACGAGCATAATCTATACTGGTCAAAATTTCTCAAGGGCAGTGCAAACCCCATTTTCAACACCTGTTCCCGCAACTCCTCCTTATTATTTGTATTCTATCCCAAATACATCTATTTATAACTCAAGCTTTTATTTTACTGCAAAAACATTTAACCTCTATAATGGAACTAATTATGGCTCTGCAGTTTATCTTAATTATCTGAACGGATCAATAGTAGTTTTTTCAAATTACCCAGACACTTGGAAGTCTACAAACGAATATACTGCAGATATTGCAAAATCAATTGCAGAACTCTTCTGGATTCCAAAATATGCGAGCGGATCTAGGAGTGTAGAGCTAAGTAATTTCAAGCATTCAGTAGGTAAAGCAGGTGTAGTTTTAAACTCTTTTTCTGTACCTTATTCAGAATCAAATTATAGCCAGCTTGTGGCGGAGTTCAATACAGGATACCCTAGAATTGTTGTCTCAAATTCGCGAAATTACTCATTTTACCTTAATTTCTCTCATTCAATCATTTATTATAATTACACAGGAAACAACACAAGATATCGCCTTTCATTTAATCTATCTAATTATACTCATTTTTTATATATTGAGCCCCAACCTAATTTTTCATTGTCTGGGAGCCTTGCAATCCCTAGTGTTATTCTACCAACAATACCAATTTCAGCAAACATTACTGCATTTGTGACTTGTACGGGTAAAAGCCAAGTCATAGAGCCTTCAATATACTTTTATACAATAAACATGACAGAGATAGGTTCCCCTATATTCCTTGGCTATCATTATCCATGCAAAAACGTGCAAAATGTATCGAGCAGAGCATTTTCATTTTTTTATTATCCCACTTTTAATCTCCCTGGAGGAGTTTATCTTGCAATGGTCAAGAATTATAATTCTTCAATAATTTCTGGAGGATTATTCAGCATGCCTAATATAACTATAAAATTAATGTCAGAAGATCTCAAAAATAATATTTTTGTTTTTTATGTCAAATCAGACAACCGTTCCCTTTCTGGGATCCCATATGCATTAAATCTTGAAGGGTTTACAAATCAAACAGGTACTATAACAAATGGTACCCTTATTTATTCACTCCCAAAAGGTACTATAATACCTAATACGCAGACATTCAATTTTACATTGTATATGTTAAGCCATAAATATACTTATATAGCACCTGGTAACCCTATAAAGATTGTAGTAAATCAGAAATATATAATATTAGGAGTTGTTGGGGCAATAACGCTACTCATGCTTGTTCTTGTTAAAGCGCCAAATCGCGATGAATTCTATATAGATATTCCGTTCCTTCCTCCTCAGAAAAAAATACCTGTAGCTATTGATAAAAAAACTATACTAAGCATCTTTACAAAGCTTAATCTCTATTATCATTGGAAATTTATGCCTCTTTCAAAAGATGAAATAAGGCTGGGTATTTTCAATAACATACGATTTAATGGAATGCCTGTTAATATAACTTACGAAAACCTTGATAGATTACTCAACCAACTTTTGTTAAACAAGGATATTTCAAGCGTTGACAATCTTTATGCCCCAGAAGATCTTATACAACAGAGCGGACACGACATAGAATACCTCGCAGTCTTCAAAAAAATGAGAGTTTTTTTCGTCTCTCATACATTTTTATTTACTGATATAAATATGAGCAATACTGCAGATATTGTAGCTACTTTTCATAACCAAAAAATAAATATATTCATATACTCCCAGACGAGTAAATTCCAGAAAATACCAATATATGAAAATGCAAAAACTTATATCGCATTTTTGAATGTAGATAGGATGGAAAATTTTAAGTCTGACTTGTATAATTCAAGCTCTAATGAAGCAGAAATAATTAAGCTTTACATCTCATCAGGCATCCTGAAGCTCATTAATGCAGACTCTCCTGAAATAGTTATATAGTTTCATAAACTATTTTAACAAAAGAGGCGGTAAATCTACATACTTTGATATTGGCGAATGTTGCAAAGCTAAAACAATATATAAATATCTCAAAGTGCATTAAATAAGATATAAACTTAAATCAAAGTATTAATTGATGATAATATGGATTCAACAAAATTTAATAAGAGGGGGAAAAAAGCAGCAGCAATTGCAGCAATAGGCCTTACTGCAACAACAGGACTAACATTAACAGGCTGCGCTACAAATTATCAGACTCAGGAACAACTTTATAGGATAAACAGCCAAATGTATAATTTAAGCAACTTTATGTGGAACCTCCAAGATTTCTTTAATTCTATGAACCAACTTTCTTACTCTCTTAATGCAATGAGCTATGAAAAAAAGCAAAAACTTGATGTATACGGGAAGGAAGAGGGAAAGAATATATTTTTGTTTTCAGTGCAGAGAATCTCAAAGGATATATATCTTATAAAAGATAGCAGTAAAAAAACCTTCTTATTTGACAAATCAAATGCAAATCTTGAAAAGTTTCTTGTATTTCATAAGATTATTGTTCCAAAGCCTGCCACTGTGCTAGAAGCAGATAATACCTCAAAAATGCTTAGAACTGATATTGACTAATATACTTTAAAATTATAAGGTGTGAATATGGAAAAAAATAATAAACTGAAAAAGACTTTTGACATAAAATATTCATCGCTGATAAGCCACTTATTACGCATAAATGATGAAAAGAAACTAAAAAAAGTCGCTATAAGGTCATATGACCAAATAATAGAAAAATACCCTTTTTTTGCTCATGATCTAGCAGAAAGATTCGGTCTTAATGCAGATATGGTTAAAAAGGCTGAGCTCAGATTTGAAGCCTGCGATGACGAGTCAAAAATAAGGCAATATTCAAGGTTCCAAGGGTTTTTAAGACTATATAGTCACAATTACGATAACATCCCTCAAAAAATCAATATGTGGCTTCAAGAGCAAAGAAGGAAGCCCCCAGAGGATTAATAGTATATAATTCTGTACACATTGGATTCTGATCTATTAATTTATTTCTCCTCATCTGATTTCTATGATTAGCAAGGAAGAAAAAATAAAGAATTTTAAAGAATGGAAGGAAAGACGGAGTAAATACAATAGGTTTGAATTAATGTGGAACTTCGATTCTTTATATGACTCAGATATTTTGCTTTATCAAAAAATTTATATTATCCTACAAAAAATATTCCCAAATAAAATAGAAAGAGAAAAAAGAAAACAATTAAGAGAATACTTACGTAATGGGGTTTACGAAAAATGCAATAATGAAAAAGAAAAGGCAATATGTAGCCAGGTCTTACCCGTAAATAAAAGTGATAATCTTCATCAAAAATTTACAATAAATAATTAATATATTTAATACGCTGCCATAGGCGGATAGAGTAAAATAGCAGATACATAAAAAGAAGATTTGAAGTAATATATAATAAAATAAGTGGATTTATGCATATCAAAAAATTAAAGAAAAGTTTAGCACTTGATGTTGATGGAGTAATAATAGACCTTGTTCCAAAGATCTGTGAATTAAATCCAAAGTCTGGCGTCTGCAAAGAGGATATTACAGAATATGGTTTGTCTACGGTGCCCCAGCTTGGCATTGATGCATTTATGAAATCCTATAAGGATATATGGAATATGCAAAAGTCAAATTGGAATAGAAATATAATTACACCTATTGATCCAAATATCCCTGCAGTAATATACAGTCTTAGCACAAGTTATGAAATCTATGTAGTGACCGCATCTATAGACCCTAATTCAGTATATAAATGGCTTATTAAAAATAACATAATACTTAGCAGGGATCATTTTATTTCTTGTAAGGCTGAAGAAAAAGTAAATTATAATTTTGACATCTATGTTGATGATTATCCTGAAATTGCAAAAAAAGTTGCAGAGACCAATAAAATTGCGATTGTGTATAAGCAGCCATGGAATGCAAATTTCTTAAGATGCAACAGAGATAAAAACATAATACCTGCTAATGACTGGCATGAAATAAACAGGATACTTGAAAGGATTGCACAGAAGCAAACCATACCAAAATTAAGAAACAAAGAATAAAATAATTATATTTATTATTTTATCTATATAAAGCTCCTCATCCTGCCTCCCATTTTTGCTACACCCCCAAGGAATGTTGCTAACTGAGTTATTGCTGCATATGCAACAGCTATAATAAGGACAGGGTAAAATAACAACATAAGCCAGAACCCTGCCATTGCATTCTGCGCATCTTTTAATTGTATAATAAGAGGGCTTGCAGGGGTCAATGCATTTGTTATTGATCCTTGACCTGCTCCAAATTTATTGAGCAATGTAGCTGCAGTATTCATTTCATTCAGCGCATTTGGCGCAGTAAAATAAAAAGCAATTGCAAACATGGTTGGTACAATAAGATAGAAAGTTATCGCAATTGCTATCAGCATTCCACCAAGCGCCCGCGTGGGTATTATTGCACGAAATATAACACCTGGAATCAGGAATACTGGTATTGAGGCAATAGCGAAAAATACAATAAGGTAATATTCTGCCCAGAGGAGCATTATTCCATCAGAAATTATATTCATTAAAGCCATACTTGGATCAAGATAAAGAAAAGAGATGGCAAACTTCCCGATTGCTAAAGCAATATTTTCTCCACTGCCTATAGATGCTAATGTTTTAGCCAATGCGCCTTCTAAAACGCTAACAGTTCCGCCTACTGTAAGGGTATATGAAAAATAATACTGGATCTTAAAGTAAATGAAAAAAAGGCTAGAGTATAGTGACTGGGCCTGGCTGATTACCTGTGTAATGTAATGCAGAGCCGTTGCATATGGATTTATAGGACCTACTGTAAGGCCAGGGAGTATTCCAAATACTACTGCGCATATATACAAGAAAATTGCAACAATAATGCCTGTTGCTGTAGCCTCATATAGTTCAGCTATCCCGAAACTTTTAATTTTACTGCTTCCTGCCAGTGCGCCACCCATATAGATTACACCAGCAATTGCAAATGAGATTAGTACTGCAATCCACATTATTGATGCGTATTTTTCAAATACTGCATCAATTTGTGCATTTATAGGGCAATACCATGGCTCTGTCCCTGCAACAATAGATTGTATTGATGACGGCAGCGTAGAGCAGCCAGGCTGAGATGATGAAGGTATAGTAAAAGCATGCACTGCTGCCAATAAAGATATTGCAATAATAAACATTAGACTGATTTTAAATATTTTTTTCATATAACCATTTGCATTATATATTTTGAGGATATTATAATCACTTATTTTTATATTACGCCGGCAAGCAGACTCATGAAATCCATCCTCTCTCCTATCGCACTTGAAAAGTCGATAATAAATGCATCAAGAATAATAAAATTTAAAAATGGAATAAATGTTAGTCCCCCTATTATATAACCAATGCCCATTGCAAATTGACCGCTTATAAATATATTTTGGAACCCTATCAAGTTTGAACCTATTGTCAACCAAATTCCGTTCATTGCAGATATTATTTGAAGGATAACCGAAACAGGAGTAACAGTACCAATCTGGACTGTAAGAAAGCCGTATGTAAGAGCTGTAAGTAGAGGCAAGATAAGCCCTAATCCGACTCCGAGTGCTATCATTGCGCCACCGAAAGTTCTTGTCACGCCAAATATCCTTGATACAAGGCCTATAGCCATAAACAAAGATAGAAAAAGAAGAGAAGCAGATACTATCATCAGTTGTATCTGGTTAAGTACAAGCATGAAGAGAATACTACTGAAGAACAAAGAAATAAATTCCGCATCTGATTTCGGCATAAGGCTCTCTAATCCTGCGCCGATTCCAACACTACCCAGCTTTCCTTTTGAGAGGGCAGCAAAACCTATATTTACTTCTACTCCAGGAGTCAAGCTAAGCAGGGTTGAGGACCAGAAAAAGATTTGAAGGTATGTTTCAATATCTGAATTGAATGTGCTTAGATCACACGCAGAAAGAGTGAACAAGTCACTTACACCTGTGCATTGGCTAGGTACAAGGTGCATCTGCTGAAAGCTTGGTACAGGGTTTGTAAAGAAATATGCACTGATCCAGATGAATATAAGCAGCAATATAAATGACAGAATTGCTTCATATATCTGCATCTTTGCCCATGCTTCAACCCGTGTATTGAACATGAACCTGCTAAGCATATAAATAAACAATGCGACTACTATAACCACAAACACGCCAATAAGTGCAGTGCTTTCCCAATTCACAATATTTATAGGCCCTGAAGATGAAGGAGAAGCTGCAAATATTATTCCTGTTAAAGCCATGGCTGCGATAAAAGCTGAAAAGACAATAATACTTTTTCTGGTTTTTTCTTTTTTCCTGTTTTGCGTCATATTTTTCATTTTATTAGTGTTTAATTTTAGTATTTTTTATTATCCCCATTCATCTAGGTCATATTACTTTCTTAAGCATGTGCTTTGAGCTTAATGATGTAGCTCCAAGCAGTTTTCCGACTTCTTCCATAAATGTGAAGGAAATTATAAGTGAAAATATTAAGATTATCAGACTGTATAACAAGGGCTCAAGAATATCTTTTGTAAGAAACTCAATTGGTGGAACAAGTATGCCGCCACTAGTTATTGATACAAAATTCTTTAGTGAATCACTTACGCTGGTAAATCCGCTGGGCTGAAATGCAGAATTTATTTGGCTTTGTGCAGTAGCGCTTGGATTGTTACAGAAATTTGTTGAACTTGTTGGGGATGTTGATGGAACAGTAGGAGATGATGAAGCACATGGTATTGCAAGTGGACCCATTAATCCAAAATTCAGTAAAAGGGGGAACATAACGAACATTCCTGCGAACATTCCAAGAAATGCACCCCCTGCTGCGCGCGTCCATGGCAATGCCCTTAATACTATACCTAGATAAAGGAAAATCGGAAAAAATGCATATATTATCCCAAGTACTAATGATACACCGAATAATAGCATAATAAGCATCCCACTAATTCCTATTACTATATTCATAGGTGTAGAAATGATATTAAATCCTGAAAAAGGAGAGACTGAGAATCCCATATATATAGGATAGACAGACAAGTTTATGCTTGAAACAGTTTTTAAAATCAACTGAGAAACAGAAAGTTCAAGCATAGGCAGCATAAGACCTAAAGAGGATGAGGTCATGCTTATGCAGTCTTTTGTAAACAGATTTGTTACTGGTGATGAGCCATTTTTTGCAGATCCAAACATTGAAAGGGATTGAATAAAAATAAATGCAATAAGGCCTGTTATCAGGATTTCGCCAATTTCGGATTTTGTAAAAACTATTAATTTCTGAATCCCAAATGCGCTGCCAATAGCATATGTCATACCAAGCACTGCCAGCATTGTAGTTATTATAAGAATTACTGTATTGAGCAGTGCAGTATTGTTTGTCGGCGAAAAGGTAAACATCAAATTGCTTGGATTTATGACCTGGCTGCAGAACTGCGTAATTGTTTCAGCATGAACACTTGTCAAAAGCAGCACAAGCAGGGCAGTGATTACCAGAAGCTTTTTATTTAATATTTTTTCAATCATTAAACCATTATTGTTGCTTATTGATTTATTGTTTATTGCATTTAATATTGTATAAATACTCTATATTAATTTAGATAAGCCTGCAAGATCAGTATCTCCGCCGAATAATCCTGAAAGCCCTATTATAGAGGATAAAACAATGAAAATATTTATTATCGGAAGGAAAAATGATGTAATGCCTATTACGCCATAGCTCTCCATTAGTTTATTAAAAACACGCAAAAGATCATTGGGCTTGCAGTTTGGGTCTATTATAATGCTTGGAGGATTTCCTATAATTCCTTCTACATTTGAGGCAGCAGCCTCAAACAGCGATGCGCCAGGCACAAGCATTTCAATAGTATCAAGGCTCTCTCCAAGGACCAAATTATTATCAGTTGGCCAACACCAATAGTAATATGCAATTTTGTTTATTTCAGGCTCAACAAAAAAATTAAGATTATACGGATCTTGCACAGGCTTATTAGAGTAATATTGCACATTGGTTGTACCTGAAGGGTAACCAGGGATAAATGTTATTTCATTTGATGCAATTGTATTGAATCCGTAGTCATATCCTATGCAGCCTTGGCCATTGCTAGAGCTGCATGTACTAGATGATGAGGATATAAGCCCGCTTATCCCATTACCTAGACCAAGATACTCAAGGCTGAACACTGCAGGGAATACAAGTACCATGCCTAAGCCTACAGCTATTAACAGGCCCCCTATCTTCCTTGTAAATAAGGTTGACCTAAGCACAAGCCCGCCGAAGATGAGCCATGGCCATACATAAAGTGAAATTATTAGAAGCAAGAACTGCGCGACAAAAGAATCCGCAGACATGGTAAGGAGAGAACCGAGCGTGCCTAGTTCATTGTATATTATGTTATAGCCTGCATATGGCGCAAATGTAATGCGTGTATAGAATATTGGCAAATTAATCCATGAACCTATCCCTCCTTCTCCACCAGCAAAGAATGCAACTGGGGAGCAGCCAATGCTTGCAGAGATAACATCAACTTCCATTTCAATAGAATATGTGAGTCCTGGCTCGCACCATGCGACTGTAGGTTTGAAGTTTGAAAGGAAGCCGACATAGGAGTCCAGAATAAAGAAGCTATTTAAATTATGAAAAGTCTGGTTTGTGATATTGGCGAGTATTATACCAGAAGCCACCAGAGGATAATCAATTTTTCGGGTGGGCGAGTCAAGAGAGGTCATTGAGCAGAGCCCTGGGAATTGAGGGTCTGAGGATTTTAGGAATGAATATGATCCTGAAAAAATAGACAGAGAGGAATGGGAATTTAAGTAATTGCACAATGTATCTATAGTGCCTGGGCTCATAGGTGCTGTTGCAGACGAAGCTGTTTTAGAGCTGTATAAAAAATGTGAGGAAGTAAGAGAAGAATCGAATGCAGACGCAAGAACAAGCAATGATGCAATTATTATTGCAGCTAGTATTGCAGTGCCCACAGCTTGGTATGCCTCTGATTTTGCACCCTCAACAACTTTTGAATTATTTAGCGCATACCCGACCATGTACCATACGCCAACAATTGCGAAATCAAGCGCAAGAGCTAATATGACAAGAGGTATAAGGCTTGTCTCTGTTGTTGTAAAACTCGTCAAAAACAAAAACATTCAATCATTTAAACTTATTTTATTTGCAGACAGCATTGCTTTTTATTTTCAAATTTCATTTTTATTTTATCTACATTTATTTTATGTCCATCTCATTTCGTCAATATTTATTGTATTCTTATTACAATTTAAATTTTAAATTACTAAAGCATTAAATACTATGTGAGGTTTGAATTAAGGGCTCTTGCAAGACCCATCGCAAATCCCAAGGTTATTGCAAAATCTATTGCTATCATAAATACGACTGTAAACTCAAACTGGGCAATTTCATTTACCATTGTAAGCAGGTCCTGCATTAAAATATTTGGGTCTATGCTTGCCCAAATCATATTGCCTGTAAGCGCTGAGGTATAGATATTAAATAAAGATGGAACATTTAGCCCGAACCATGATGATGGTGTTGGATTTGATGAAAAAAGCCCTGTTTCCTGCACTGAAGAAATAAGGTAGGTAGAATGGATATAAGTATAAGAAGGATTGTTTGAGCTGAAAATCCAGTTTATTGCCCATGCATTGAATACTATTGTCAATGGAAGAACTAAGTAAAATGCTATCGCAATTGCAAGTATACTATTTGCTGCATTCTTAAGCCCTACGCTTTTGGCCGAGCCTATGCCTGCGCCGAACCCGGAAAATGCAATAACTCTCATTATAAGTGCAACAGGAAGCACAACAGTGAATGCGACTGCCTGTATTACTGGCAGCAGGAGCCATAATATGTATAACATCCCAATGCCGGTTATTACAAAAGGGGCAAAAAAAGTAAGCAGCATATCGCTTATTATCCCATACGAAGCGCCTAAATCATAGCCTGATGTAAACGAGACTCCTATTGAGATACCGTTTGAAAAACTGACAAGGCTGCTTAAGCCTGTAAGTATTTTCTCAAGCACGCTTGATAAACCAGTGGCGCTTGAAAGAACAGTAAATAATAATGAGCCGATATTCTTGAAAATCATGCTGTCAATGTTAAATGCTATTGCCTCAGTATAAATCTGCTGTAAAAGTTTTATGCCAACATTGTTTGCAAGGTTTCCTACATAATACTCGCTGAACTGGAATGGGTTTCCAGAGGGCATAGGAATTGAGCTAGTGCTCAGCGAGCTCGCAATTGAGCTTGTTATTGAACATGCAGTATTTGTAAATGTAAGCAGTATCACAAGTATCGCAGCACCTATAATTATCTGCATTATCTCGACTTTCGCAGCCTGAGAAAATTTCTGGCTTTCCTTTGTTGACATAAATCTTGAAAGCATGAACACAATTGCAACAACAAGAATGCTTATAATCAGTACTATCACATTTATTGAAACCCAGTTGTTATAGTCAGTATATCCACTGCCTCCAAATAGGCTGCATGAATTGTATGTTGGCCCTGTATTAGTTGGTGCGAGATTTGGATTTGGAAGCGCCTGAGAAAATGATGCTCCTGCAAAAAATGAGACTGCCAGCACTGCAATTAATACTGCATAAATCTTTTTATTGCGGTCTGATTTTGTTGAATGCATAGTCTCATTTTCAAACAATTATAAATTAATACTGCATAAACATTAAGATCCTTAAATCAATGATAATTTTCCAATGCCTAATGTCATTTTCCTGCCACCAAGCATTGTAGAAATCTGCTGGCCTATGATAATTGTTATTATTAAATCTATTATAAGCAAGATGAACTGGATTATCAGGGGAAGAATCCATCCGAGTATTGCATTGTATACAGTAAATATTCCTGCCATCGGTCCAAACAGACCTATTACAAGACCACTTGCAAAATTTGTAGTATCAGGATTTACTAAGGCGCACAAAGGTGTTAAAAAATTAACCATGCCTTGAAGCAATGTACATTCTAAAGGTCCTGCTGCAATTGTCACTGAGGAAGGAGGAGCAGGCGGACTAAGTACGCTAGTCATAAAGTTCTGTATAGGCATGTTAACTGCAAGTAACAATGTAGGAAAGACCAGTGAAATCGCAATTGCAAATGCAATTAGCATGCCTCCTATAGGTCTTAAGAAAGGCATTGACCTGAATATTATGCCAATTGGGAGAAGCACGGAAAGGCTTGTTACAAGCAGGGGGATCATAACATCGTTAAGGAACTGAAAAAGAACCAGCAAAGGTACAGTGATAAAATCAAATGCCTGGTTGACAAAAGAATATGAATTACCAGATATAAGAACATTTGAAAAGAACAAATTTTCCTGCACCCCAGTTGCTAATGCCCCTGCAACAGCTCCTGGAATAGGTAGAATAGGAATTGGGATGTTAATGTATATAACAAAAGACTTTATAAAATCAAGCCCTACAGCAACACCAAGAATTCCATAATATGCCGGGTATGCAACAGCATTGAGCTCAGGGGAAATATAATTATTCTGCACATTTGAGTAAAGAGTGCTTAAAGTTGAGCTTAAGCCATTATTGCCTGAAGGCGCAGCCGGCAATGCACCACTTCCAGTTAGAGCATTTGCAACCCCGCCTATTTCAACAAGCAATGAGTAAATTATAACAACAAGCAGCACGCTTTTTGCAGTCTCCCAAAGCTCGCCTTTATACCAGCCCTTGAATTCATCTATTTTTATGACTTCCCCAATCATATATGAAACTGCAACCATAAGAAAAGAGACGATAAGCGCAAGCACTGCAATCGAAGCAGATTTTTCAATGCAGTTCCCTACAGACGTTTTTGTTCCTGTTACAATACAGTATGCATTAGTCAGTTTATTGTTTACAGCAGCAGGAGTTGTTGTCGATGATGGAGTACAGCTAAAGCTGAGAACACATGAAGGGGTCACGGCTGCGGGCTTCGCATTAAGGAAGAAAACCAGACTGAGTACAAATAGCAAAAAAAATAGGATTATTCTCCTGCCAAACTCTGTTCTATTCATATTTACTTTTTTTCGTATAAACCTTTAATATCCTTTCTTTTATTTTAATGGTTTGTCTTAGTTTTATTTAATTATTTTAGATTATAAAAATAGAGAAAAAAAGAAGCAATAATCTACAATGCAAAAAGCATGCAGTAGTGTAGCAATATGCGCTGCCCTTCCCTATTAGATAATTATCATTTAAGCAATGCAAACCTGTGCATATAAGATTCTGCCTGCAGGATTACAATAAAAGGCAGTATGAAGAGAGAATTAAATATAAGCATTAAATATATTGAGAAAAATGGCGAAAGTGAGAAAGAATTTCCAATCAAAATGAAAATAAAATCAAAAAAAGTAATTAATGCCACGGCAATTACTATCCAGATCAGGAAATAAATAGGTTTCTTTGCAATAAAAGCAAGGCTTCTTTTAAATGCAGGGATTAATTTTGCATCATCATTTATTATTGAGGAAGGCGCATAAAAAAATAGAGGTGTGAGTAGAAGAAGAATAACAGATGAAAGAAGGCCTGCATTGCTTGCAGTATAAAATGCCAATGCAATATAAATAACAAGAATCAATGCTGCAAATATCAATAGAATAAGAAAAACTTTTGATGTATATTTTTCTAGCCCAAGCAACACTTCTTGTCGTATCCTAGAATAGGTCCTCTTATGTTTTATTATTATGTTTATTGAAACTATTGCAAAGCTTAAGAAAAGCATTGAAAAAAATACTGACAATATTATAGTAAATATATTAAATGCAGTAAGACTTGCTAGGTTTGTTACTCTTAAAAAAATACCCCCTGCATCATTAAATATTACAAAGCTTGCAAAAAATGGAATAAAAAGAGCAATAAAAAAAGAAAGAGAAGAAAACAAAATAAGAACAATGTGCTTAAAATAGGTTTCTATACTGTTTAAGACAACATTGCTCATTTGAATCCTTTACTTGTTTAATAACTGAAAAATTTATATAGGCGTTCCATTGCAAGTTTGGGTAGTTTGTATGCCTGAACTTGTATTACCTACTATCATTTTTATTATATCAGGACCAAGTATTACTAATATAATACCGACAACGCCACCAAGCAGCATACCATATGCGTAGCCTTCAAGCTGGCCTTTTAAATTGCCTGGCAATATACGTGAAGCAGCGTATAGGGATCCTCCCCCAACCATAAGCACTATTGCAAGAACGAATACAACATCCATTATTGTGCTATAAACATTACATAAAACATTATTAATAGCAGCAGATCCTTGAGATGATCCACCAGTTCCAGGTATTGCAGTCGTTATCTGTGCAAACATCAAGCTAGTTAAACTTAAAACCACTGAAGCAACTATAATCAGTAGTTTAAAATTCATTTTTTTGCTTATATTCCATAATCTAAAATATAGATTTTGATTCATTTTCCCACTTCATATTAAATAAATATTTATTAAAATATAATTTAAAAACCTTTTTATTTATTCCTACTCCTATTCAGACAGATTTAATCAAACGCATTCTCATTTTTTGAGCTTTGCCTCATTGCAATTCTTTTCTTCTTTTCAAAAATCTTTCTGTGTTTTGCGCAGCTTATACAATAGTATACTTTCCTTTTTCCAAAATATCTTACGTCATTTCCTGTCTTAAGCTCAGTATTGAAACTTACTGATTTATCAAAGCTTACTGCCTTGTTTCTTGGAACTTTTCTTCCGCATGAGTCGCATATTACTAGAGTCTCTTTTCCTCTCATTTCATCCACTTTTTGCAATTAATAAATATTTTATTTTATAATATTCATTTTTATACTATTTTTACAAATTATATAAAAATTTACACTTATTATAAGAGCTACCAATATTTAAAACCTTTTTAATATTTAACTATACGGAAGTCTTATTGAAAATCCAACAATATACAGACAAAGAGAGTTATTTTACAGTATATCCTCATAAAACAGTTTAAGTTTTATTGGAGTTTATGAAAATAAATAGGATAAGGGAATGGCATAATTTATGGCATCTATTTATATATTATCCTATAATTTTATCAAATTTTTTGAGCTCATTCGGGATTGCATTTATTATATCATCAGGAATAATGTGAAGGCCTTTTGCAGTAAACAAAATATCAGAGATCTTTGAATGTACATGAACCCCTGCCACTGCTGATTCAAATGCATTATTGTGCACTGCTGCATAGCTGCCTATGATTCCAGATAATACATCGCCAGTGCCCATAACTGCCAGGGAAGAATTGGCTGCTCTATTTATTTTTAAGAGCCGGCCATTACTTATTATGGTCTTGTTTCCTTTTAATACTATATTACATTTATTTGATTTTGCAAATTCTATTACTGCATCTACTTTCTCATAAAACTCTTGGCCTGCAAGATCCTTCCCGCTTAATTTAAGAAACTCTCCTTCATGAGGCGTAAGTATTATTTTTTGATTCAGTAGTTTTCGATTTTCTTTAATAAGTTCTATCGCATTTCCATCAACTATGCAGGTATTGCCTTTTTCTGCCTCATATTTTAGAATGCGCGCCAGCAACTTTGGCTGAATCTCATTCCCGCTGCCAGGCCCGATAACTAGAGAATTATGCCGTATTCCTATAATGTTCTTCATTATATTATCAGAATCATGAAAATCCGCAGAATTTACTATTATATCAGGAGAAAATTTTTTTACAGTTGCCTCTATAGATCTCGGAACTACCACAGTCACATATCCTGATCCTGATCTAAGCGCTGCAATCGCATTCTTTGCCGCTAATCCAGCAAGCATTGGAGCCCCATGGTATTTTTCACTACCACCAATTATAAGTACTGCTCCGTTAGAATATTTATTTGCATTAATACTTCGCGCTTCTGTGGCAATTACAATATCCCCATCACCAGCCAATAATTCTGCTGATAGAGGTATTTTAGTATCTATTATTGTTGAAAAGCTTTTGATGACCTTGGTATTTGCTATGCCTTGTTTCATCTTATATAGGCATAAAATGCTGCTTGACCTTATATAATCAAGATTAGTCGTACCCTTATCAGGATCTATTCCTGTTGGAGTATCAATGCATATCGTATTCTTTTTTGCATTATTTATTGTGCTGACTGCTGCCAGCATAAACTTTGAAAGCCTCCCTTTCAGACCGTTGCCTATTATCGCAGTAACTATAACATCAGTTTTATCTAGCATATTGATGAGATCCGGCATATTTTTTTCATAGATTACTTTTATTTCCATTAACTCGCTTAATACGTTGTAATTAAATAACGTAACTTGATTTTTTATCTCACTACCATCATCCAAAAGTATTACTGTTAAATCTGCGTAATTCAGCAAATGCCTTGCGGCACTCAACCCGACTGCCCCGAGATAGCCCTTTCCACAGACAATGCCAATTTTTTTACCTTTGTATTTTTGCCTTATAGTATTTGCAACCGAAAAGCCTGCATTCTCAACAAGCATCTTGTTATCGAATCCAAGGCTGTTTGCATTAAGTAGAATTGCATTGTATTCCTCAATGCTCAGAATGTCTTTTGTGTATCTTGAAAAGTCCTTTAACGTTTTCATAGCATGCCTTATTCCCATTTTATAACAGGTTTTAATATTTTGTGCCTCATTTAAATTAATATAAAGCATAAAGCATTGTTTTATTTTATCATGTTTTTAATTATCTGATAATATTTTAATTCTCAGGCACTTACTTAACCATTCTTTACAATCTTAGATAAATAATTAGATAAATAATGAACTTAAAAATATAAATGCTTGGTTATAACATACCAACTGTGGTTTTATGTCAAAAGTTTATAAATTAAATAATAAATTAATTCTATATCTTCCATCTGATTTTATTGAGGCAATGAACATTAAAAATGGAGATGAGCTGGAGTTCTTAAAATACAGCGACAAATCGTTTTTAATTGCAAGAAGGGAGGAGGTAACAAAGCTTTTTATAGCAAATGCCGGTCAGAGAAATGAGGCGCCGCATCCTTCAATTGCAGCATCCCCTGGAATTGAAAATGCTCGAATAGATCCTGTTGAAATGAACGTACTTAAAAAGCTGAATAATCTCCTTTTCAATAAAAGAACCAAGCAGTCCGTGCAGAAGATTCTAACAGAGCCTGAAAAAGCAGTACTTGAATCACTTATAAAGAAAAAGTTTGTTCTCCTGATAAAACGGAACAACGAATGGATTTATAGCATATCAAAATATATTTATCCAAGACTGGCTAACAATGAAAGTAATGCTGTTCCTACGACCATGCAATCAATGCCGAAAGAAATTCAGGTCAGTGAACAAAAGCATCCTCAGCCAGAATACGCAAAGGCGCAGAAATTAGAAGAAGATAGAATAAAGGGGTTACAGAACTCTCTTGAAACAAATGGTTATATTGTTATAAGCAATGAAAATGATGCAGCCGAGATTTCAAAAGTAATGGAAGAAAGTATTAGAAGAGGAATAGTAATTGGGACTAGAGCTTTTAACAGGAAATTTTATATTGCATTAAAGAAGTTCGTAGTAAATAATACCCCAAAAATAATAGGTATTATGGGTAGCAAGAAAATGCCTGTTGAGGAAATTTCAAAGCAGCTGAATATAGATCAAGAAGGGATACTTGCCATCCTTTACTTGCTTGCCGAAAATGGGGAAGTCACAGAAGTAAAAGAAAATATTTTCAAGGTAGTGACTTGAGAGTAACAAGCAGGCATTGAATAGCAGCATAAATTTTTGTAACAATTAAAATATTTTTCTATTTAATAATATTATTATAATAAAATAAAAAAGGCTACAAATAAGGGATTATTTGATATTTGTTAGATTAAATAAATTAAGCATTTTAGTAGGAACTGATTCATATTTAAGCCAGCCTAGCAATAGCAGCAGCATTGAGGGCATCAAATGTGCAGCCAGTGGCTTGCACAGGCTACATACAGAAGAATACCGCATCACGCTAACAAATATACTATAATTTCCTTGTTCGCCTCTTTTTTAAATTTGAACAATGGAGATTTTATGGGAAAAAAATACATAGATATAGTAAAGTATATTGTAGAAGCGGATTTTGAGATAAATGGGAATGTTGAAAAGCCTGACATAATAGGAGCAATATTTGGACAGACAGAAGGATTGCTTGGCACTGACCTTGACTTGAGGGAACTACAGAGAAACGGAAAAATAGGCAGAATTGAAATAGAGTTTTCCACGCAGACCAACAGGACAGCAGGAAAGCTTTTCTTACCGTCATCATTAGGGCGAGTAGAAACATGCATACTTGGGGCTGCAATCGAATCAGTTGATAGAGTGGGCCCATTCGAAACGTCATTTAAGATACTTCGCGTAGAGGACACAAGAAATGAGAAGAGAAAGTATATTATTGAGCGTGCAAAGAACCTTATCAAGGTCTTGCTTTCCACAGAGATACCTGACAGCAAGGAGATTAGTGAAATGGTAGAGTCTGATGTAAAGAAAAGCACCATAACGACATATGGTGCTGACAACTTGCCTGCAGGTCCAGATGTTGGCAAAAGCGAGGAGGTTGTGCTTGTAGAAGGGAGAGCTGATGTAATAAACCTTATAAAAAATGACATCACGAACTGCATTGCTGTCGGAGGTGCATCAAACAAGATATCAGACACTATAACAAAGCTTGCCTCAGAAAAGGATACTGTGCTTTTCGTAGACGGTGACAGAGGCGGAGAAATGATCATGAAGATACTTATCACAGGAGGGGTTGATATAGATTTTGTGGCAAGAGCGCCTGACGGCAAAGAAGTTGAGGAGCTTGCAAGAAAGGAAATAATAAAGGCAATGCATCTCAAAGTTCCTATAGACCAGATTATGAACAGGCTCAATAGAGAAAGCAATTCAAAGAAAAACAACAGCACTAATTACGGGCATGCCTTCAGCCAGGGCCAGAAAAATAGGTTTGAGCGCCTGCAACAGCAGAGCCAAGGCCAGCAGCAAAAACAAAGTGAGGAAGGCCTGAAAAGTGCTACAGAAATCGTAAACAGCCTTAGGGAGACATCTAGCGCAAATGCACAGCAGCCTGCGGACTCAACAAGACAGCCACTGAAGATAAGCGTAGTTAGTATAGATGATGATTCAGATCTTGATGACGAAATAAAGGATACCTTCCCAACGCAGGAAGACTCTCATCAGGATAAAGAAGCTTCATTAAATGTGCAGGAGTCTGAAAATGTTGTAAACTCAAACTTCATTGCAGAACTGGCAGAGCTTAAAAACTCTCTAAGAGGAAGGCTTTATGACAAAAATAACAACCTGATTTCAGAAGTACCTGTAAGGCAGATGTTGCAGGAGATCCAAAATACAAAGAGTATAAATGCAATAGTGTTTGACGGGATAGTTACCCAGAGGTTAATGGACTTAGCAACTAGATACAATATAAGACAGGTTTATGGAATAAGAGCGCAAATATCAAAGAAATATGGAAATGTACTCCTTTATACATCAGAGGCAGGCTTGAGTTAAAGTCAATAGCAGACAAATAGAGATAGCAATGCAGGAATTAATTGAGTGCAAAAATATATCAAAAACATATGGTAAGAAGCCTGCTTTGAAAAATGTAAGCTTTTCATTGCCTCTGCGCGGTGTATTTGCACTTATAGGTAGAAATGGCGCGGGCAAGACAACTTTAATAAAAATACTATCAACTCTTCTTGAGCCTACTTCTGGAACAGCAGAAATAGGAAAAATAAATATTGTCAAAAACCCTGCAGAAATAAGAAAAAGCATAGCTGTATTATCACAGGAAGCAAAGGCAGTTAATTGGCTTACTCCTAGGCAGCAGATATTCATATACCTTCTTTACAGAGGCATGGGAATAAATGAAGCAAAAATGAAAACAGAGGAGGTTATAAAGACATTCAAAATAGGAAAAAATGCAGACATAGTTAATTCCCGCCTTTCAGGAGGCATAAAAAGAAAAGTTCTTATAGCAATGGTAATTTCGACTGGCTCTAAAATATTATTTCTTGATGAACCCACGATTGGTCTGGACCCTATTGCAAGAGAGGAATTATGGTATATTCTGCGCAGGCTTAAAAAAACCCATTTCATATTCCTCACAACGCATTACCTTAATGAGGCAGAGGCCCTTGCAGATAATATAGGCATATTTGATGAAGGTAGGCTTGTACAGATTGGGACCCTTCAAGAGCTGCGTAAAAATATTAATTACCAATACAGCATCTATGTGCAGGAATCAAGAATCAGCTTAAAGTCCCTTAAGAGATATGGTAAGGTTGTAAAAGGAATAGACAACAAGCTGCAGCTGCTTGTGGATCAAAAAAATGCTGATTTACTCTCTAAAAGATTTATACAGCAAAAAATAAGATTTTCAATTAACCCTATCTCGCTTGAAGATATATTTTATTATTTTACGAAAAAGCAAATTTTAGAGGAGAGCTATGAGTAATATATTTAGCAAGATTTATGCGTCAGTACTTGTAACAGCAGTCTATGCAATGAAGAATTACCCCACAATGGTTATTAGCTCCCTTCTTACACCTTTTTCTCTTTTAATCTTTGTAATTTTAATATCAAAGGGTGCATTACTTGATATCGCCATAATAGGCGCTATACTTTCAACAATGATATCAAGCGGAATAGTACTGCAGATTGATTTATCCCATCTGAAAAATGATTTCAAAATGCAGGACATGATAGTAAGCTCACCTACAAGCGCATTTATATATATTTTTGGAATGTCTATATCAGAGCTTGTGTATAATCTGCCGACGTTTGCAATCCTTATAAGCCTGGCAGTATTTTTTGTGCATATTCCTCTTGTGCCAATACTTACTATAATCCTTGTAATGTGCATGAGCTTTGCATTTTCCACCTCACTAGGTTTCCTGATCTCCACATTCAGCTCAGATATGATGCAGAGTTGGACTTTTAGCGGCATACTGACAATACTCCTTACAACGATTTCTCCTATATATTACCCAATAACATATATACCGCTGCCATTTAGATATGTTGCATATTTGTCGCCGACAACATACGCTGCAGAGATTGCACAGAATGCACTTGGGTCGCTAAAGCTTCCGTTATCCACTCTTATTATAAATTGGATTGTCCTTATTGCATTATCAGCAATAATATTAGTAATTGCGATAAAGAAGAACAGATGGAGGGAAAAATAACAGAGATTGTTAAGCATTATCTATTTTATTATTTTATTGCTAAGGCGAATTTGTTTCAGACCAATTGCTGCCTCTATTTTACAACAATATTTAAAAATATTTGTTTTCATAACTATATTAACTATTCTTGCATAGTTTGCAATCTCTATTGGCAATTTTGCAATTTCGCAATGCTAAAGCAGTTGAAATCTATAGCCAGAAAATTTAAAATTCTAAAAATACAAAATAAAAACAAAAAAATAAAAAAAATAAAATATTAAATAAATATTAAACCTTAGGTGAAAAAATGGCAGATAAACCGCATATGAACTTAATTTTTATAGGACATGTTGACCATGGAAAGTCAACAACAGTCGGAA
>JAJYVI010000063.1 GCA_021792115.1 Microcaldota archaeon
TATGTTTATAGGAATCTCAGGATTTTAAGTGAGCTTGGTGTTGTTTACTGCGAAGATATGATGCCTGAAACTGCTTATGTAAAATTGGGATGGCTACTTGGAAATTTTAAAAATGAAGAAGCAAAAAAGATGCTGAACCAGAATATTGCAGGCGAAATAAAAACCCGTACAGAATTTGAAGAATAATATAATGCAACGCCATAAGATTAAATAGCTTAGATTTTCACTAACTTTTAAATTCTATTTATTATGCGCTGAATGCAAAATTAACTTATCTGCAAAGCTTATCTAAAAATAAAGTTTAAATATCATGCTGGGCAATTATCAATATAAGTTAATTTACAATAAATAAAGTGTTTCTTTGATAACAAAGGATGCAATGCATAATATAAAAAAGAGATACAAAACTAAAATATTTTTTAGTGGCATAGATTTTAGTGGAGTAGAAGTCTGTAGATCTCCTAATGCTTTAAAGATTATAGATATACACAAACTAAGAAGATTTGAAATTGCTGATAAAGAGGGAGAATACAAAATAAAATTAGGAAATGTAGAAGAAACAAAGCATTATGAAATAGGCGAATGCCTTCTATCAAATATTAATAAGGAGGTTTATTTTTCACTTAGCAAAGAAAAATTTCTTGAAAAATATACCATTCTCTACCTTGCAGAAGACAGAATAGTTGAGGAAACTATTGATGATCGCTCTAATGTTAAGACAAGCATTATAACTCGTCTGCTTGAGAAGGGGCTCTATTGTATAAAAAAGGAAGACATACTTGAGAACACTACATATGCACTTAACGTAAATGAGCCGTTTAAATATAATGGAGAATATGGCTATAAAGGGGACTGGATTGTAAAAATAAACAATGCCCAGTCAAAAATAATCAGAAACAGAGACTTTGGGTATCTTTATATACCTCTTTTAAGAAAGAGAGAATAAATCAGAGTAATATTCCATGACCAACTAAGCGCCACCTTTGGCCTATATTCTGCATTATTGCAATTTTGCTGTTCTTTTCTATGCATGCAGAATGTTTTAGCTGAATGCGCACTTGCTGCTTCTTTATGCTTTTTACATACCCTACAAGAGTTGCTGTACCTGCACCTAGAATTAGAGGCTCATTTTCCTTTAACTGTGCATCAGGAACATCACTTCTCTTCATCTTGAAGAATGTAATGTTGATTTCATTAACCATATCGGGTAGTTTTCCTGGAATTCCGACTATATTGCCAACAAGGTTGTCTGCCTTTGCAAATGAAGGGTCCATCTGGGTTGATATGCCTACCAGGCCTCCTGGGATAGCCTCTTCAAGCACATTGTTGCCGTTGTAGAGCTTTGTTATTTTAGTTCTTATCGCCTTGTATGTAAATTTGGACTTTTCTTTTTTGGCTTCAATTTTAATCCCTGGCCTTATTTCTATCTCTTGTCCTGTTTTAAACCTGCCTTTTGTTATTGCGCCGCCTATGACGCCTCCTGACAGCTCCTCTATTTTTGTGCCTGGCTTATTAACATCGAAAGATCTTACAACATACATTATAGGGTCTGATTCTAAATCACGGGTAGGGATTTTAAATCCTGCTATTTTTTCCATCAGTACATCTATATTTATATTCTGGTTAGTCATTACAGGAACAATTGGCACATTTTCAATGCTGCTTCCTTTTATGAAATCTTTTATTTGATTATAGTGTGCAATGGCCTTTTCCTTGCCAACTATATCAACTTTTGTCTGCACAATTATGACATTTTTTATGTCAAGTATGTTTATTATCATTAAGTGCTCCTTTGTCTGCTGCATAGGACATGGCTCATTTGCTGCTATTATAAAAAGTATCGCATCTATAACACTGGATCCTGCTATCGCGGTCGCCATTAGAGTTTCATGGCCTGGTGCGTCAAGGATTGATATTCTCATTAGCTCCTTTGCAGGCTTTCCGCATTCGCACTTGTTTTCAAGAGTGTAGGACTCCGGACCCTCGCATTCACTGCATTTGTTTATAACAGAGTCTGCATAGCCTAACTTTATTGTCATGTTCCTTTTTATGCTCTCGCTGTGCTTGTCAGTCCACTGATGAGTAAGCGCCTTGGTTAAAGAAGTTTTTCCATGGTCTATGTGCCCAAGCGTGCCGATATTTAAAACACTTTGTTTTATTATAGAATCACCAAAAATTTAATCAAATTATTATCCTGCCTATTAATATGGTTGTAAATTAGTATAATATTATACTCTCACTATTATAAACTTAATGCAAAAATGAATGAGTATTTTAATAGCAGTATCTGAAATTAGGCTAGAATAAACGCCAAAAATAACAGCATACCCACAAAACCTGCTAGCATGCTGGCAATGAAGTTTGTAGTATGCTTGGTGCCTATTCCTTTGTTTTCAAAATAACCAAATATTGAATCTATTATAGTGCCGCTAAATCCTGAAATTAAAATAGTCAAAAAGATAATAGCAAGCACTACTGCACTTGTAGTAGAGAGCAAAAAATAAAGATAAATAGCAGAGAAGATAGTTATTGCAATAGAGGCCACTAGCCCTGCACTGAGTCCAAGAGCACTTATTCCTCCAGATGTGCCTTTTTTCACTTTTTTCATGCTGAAAATAAGCCTGGGCTTTCCATTTAAAACACCTATCTCGCTGCTGAATTTATCTGCGGATATTGCTGCCACAACTGATGAAAAACCTATAATAAACAAAAAAGATCCTGAGAAATAAAATAAGATGCTCATTGCAAGAGGTGCTAAGCCATTTGACAATACATTTTTTACACCTCTTTTATATTCATAAAGATGAATATTTTTTTTATAGCTCTTTCCAATTTTTGTTGCAATTGCAGAGAGAATGAGAAATAGAACCATTGACAAAACAAAAAATGCAGAGAAAGTATAATTGCCTGATTTGCTGCCAAACACAAAAAAGCCTACACCGAGCAAAAGAGCAGCGACTATACCTTTGTAATCCAGTGTCAGCAATGTTCTTTGGACCATAAAACCAGAATGCAGAATATTTATCTAATATAAGAAGGCTGGGCTTCATCATTATTCAATGGGGCAGGCATATTCAGGTCTTGAAGCAACTTTGCATTGGTCTTATCTATTGTCTTTATCAGTTCATCGATATCTTTTGTATTTATTGTTATTCCAAGAAGTTTATTCAAAACAGAGAGGACTGATTTAACTGCATTCGGATCAAGCTCAACATTTTGCACCTCGCCCATAAGGCAAAGACCTTCAATATCATTGGATTTGGCCATTGCCATTAATAATCCAAGCGAGCCATATATCAGACCCCTTGTCTGATTAAAAATAATATCATAATTCTTAAACCTTCCAATCAGCTTTTCATCTGTAACATTACCAAAAACTCTTGGCACTTTTATTTCAGTTTCCTGCTGTGCATAGCCTCCTATGGCAAGCATAAATTTGCCTTTTATTTCTGTCTTGAAAAAATTTATTATTTTTGCGTTTACTTCATATTGACCTTCTGGAGTCACTGCTTGAGTATCTCCTGTAAGAAGAACAAGATCATTTTTTTTGTTTGGTCCTTTTATAAAATAAAAGGTGTTGTTTAAAAATCGGATTTCCCCATTTTCAAGCATAAGGACATGCGGAGGAAACTTGTTTGAGTACATTGTTGCAATTGGAACACCTTTAAACTGCTTTATAAGTAGGTCGACAACGATTGACCCAATGCTGCCAAGGCCTGGTAGACCAACAATAAATACTGCATTTTTTGGCAGAATTTTGCTTTTTGAAGATTTTACAATAGTCGTACTTGTAATGTCAATCATTTAATTCATCTATTATGTTTTCTTTTTGTTTTTTGAGTTTTTCCTTTTCAATCTCGAATACCCCATTTTTAAGCTGCTCCTTTGCTCCACTTACTGCATGCTTTATTTTTTCTTCTGCCTCAAGATAATTTTTCCCAAATGCTATTAACCTGTATTTTGGTGCACTTATATACGAAACAGTTATATCTTGGCTCTGCAAATAAAGGAGTATTGAGGTCAATTCAGAAATCCCTGAAAGTGTATTATAGGTAAGCATTGTAAGGATGTAGGATACAGGATATTTTTTTTCTTTTTTGTTTGCTTTGACAAGTTTTGCAACCACTTCCTTGAATTTTTTAGGCATGGCAGATGCAGAGTATTCTTTCGTATTATTATTTGCATTGTATATAAAATTAGTAAACGACTTAAATTCTGAAATTGCTGCTGAGATAAGCTCCTCTTTATGCTGCTGATTTTGGGATTTGTTTATGGCTTGTATAAATAGGTTTTCAGACCTCTTTTCTAAGTTGTATTCCTTTATCTTCTCTTTAGACTCTTTCGGAGTTACTTTTTTCAATGAGATATCTATTGTATTCTTCTGCTTGTCAAAAAAGATTACTCTGCATACTAGTTTCTGATTGTTGTGTATAAAAATATGTATATTTTTTATCCAGCCTGATGAAACTTCCTTTATAGGCAAAAAGGCATCTGCGTTATTATATTCTATTAATTTGCAGTATGCGCCAAAATTTGTTATTTTTACAACTTCTGCAATTACAAGATCTTTTAGATAAGGAATTTTTTTAATATTTTGTTGATCCATTTTATCATTATTTTA
>JAJYVI010000006.1 GCA_021792115.1 Microcaldota archaeon
ATAAAATAATAAAAAAAGAAGATATAATAATTGACGGGACTTATACCATGGACAAATCTCTTTATATATCCCGAATGCGCATTCATCAAGGTATAGCCAATAAAAACGATTTTTTTAAAGAAGGGAGCACAATTGAAATAAAGGAAGAAGGAAATGCAAAAAAATTAAATGGCGAAGTACTTGCAGTTGCTAGCAATGGCAAATACCTAATAATAAAACTGCTGCGGAAATAAATGTTAGAAGACCTATTTATCTCTGCAGAATGCAAATATACAGAGTAATAAGCGATGTTCATGAAAGAGGTAAAATTTGTTGATATTGGCGAAGGAATTACAGAGGGCCATCTTATAAAATGGCTTGCTGCTGACGGCTCTGAAGTAAAAGAAGATCAGCCACTGGCGCAAATAGAGACAGACAAAGCAGTGGTTAATGTACCCTCACCAAACTCTGGCATTATAAAGATCGCAGTAAAAGAAAATGCAGATGTGCATATTAATGAAGTATTAGCATATATTGGATCAAAAGATGAACTGGAATCCCTGCAGTCAAATCAAAAGTCTAATATTTCAGCGCCATCTATGCAGACTGCAGAACTACCAGAAAAACCAGCAACACAGCAAATCGCAGAGCAAAAAGCAGTAATGGCTAATCAACAGATTCAGGTTATTGCAACTCCCTTTGTCAGAAAACTTGCAAGAGATATGAATGTAGATATATTAAAAGTGCATGGCTCAGGCCAAAATGGCAGAGTTTTAGAATCTGATATAAGAAATTTTGCAGCTTCTGCAAACCAGCAAGTGGCACAACAAGCTGCTGTAACAAAAACAATAGAAAATCAAATCTCCTCTGCTTCTAATGCAAAGCAGATAGAAAATGCTGAGCAAATTGAACGCATTCCTTTGACGCAGACAAGAAAAGCAATTGCAAGGAATATGGAGGAGTCATGGAAAATACCAAGAGCAGTGCATATGGATTTGATAGATGCAACAGCACTATACAATATTGTAAGCAGAGAAAAGAACAGGTTCTTAACTCAATTCAATGCAAAGCTAACTTTCCTTCCATTTATAATAAAGGCTACTGTCGAGGCATTAATTGAAAATCCAAGATTCAATGCAAGCTATGATGCTGCTGCACAGGAAATGATTATAAAGAAATATTATAATATAGGCATAGCAGCAGAGGCAAGCGATGGGCTTAAAGTGATTGTATTAAAAGACTGCGATAAAAAATCTATAAAGCAGCTTGCGCAAGAAATTCAAGAGCTTCACAACAAATTAAATAATAATACTATAACTATGCAGGAGATGAAGGGAAATACATTTACTATAACAAGCATAGGAAGCCTTGGCGGGGGATTTCTTTCAGTTGCAATGATAAATCCACCTGATGTAGCGATTCTTGCAGTTCATTTTATCAAAGATACACCAGTTGCAATTGACGGCAAAGTAGAGGTAAGGAAGGTCTTACCAATCTCAATAACATTTGATCACAGGGCAGTAGACGGGGCCGATGCTGTCAAGTTTGGCAATGCAATTAAGGCGTACTTAGAGGATCCAGATTTTCTAGAAATTCTTTAATTTAAAAATCTTTATAAGCATTCTTATTCATATTATAAAAATAAATAAAACAAAATGGATTCCATGCGCTGCATCAGAGAGAAAGAGAAAACAAAACTTTTTGGAAAAAAGTTTTATCAAAAAAGTAATTTTAATAACAGCAAAAAAGCACAGAGCGCAATGGAATACCTAATGACTTATGGCTGGGCAATACTCATCATAGCAGTCATCCTCGCAGCACTCGATTTCCTTGGAATCTTCAACGGGTCAACATTAGTCGGCACAGCATGCCTTGCAACTCCTGGCTACCTCTGCTCAAACCCTATTCTTGCAATTTCAAATTCACTGCAGCCAGACAATCTTCTTTTATTTACTTTCAAGCAGGATACAGGCCAGACACTTTATAATGTGCAGTTTGCTTGCGCAGCAACTGCAAATTCATCGACAGGAATGCCAAATACGCGCAATGCAGCAAACAATGGATTTGAGTCATTCACAGGGATTAACACTATCTCATCAGGCAGCTCTGTGGATGTGCAAGGTTTGACGTGCTATGATTCAAACGGATATCCTATAAGCAACCTTCCAATAGGCAGTACCTTCGGAGGTTCTATATGGATTAGTTACACAACACTTGGCTCCTCAACTCCCCAATATGCAGTTATCGCGAAGTTAACTGCAAAAGTTGAATTGATTTCAATTGTATCTACTTCTCTTTCTTCCTCTACTAATACCTCAACTACAATTGTACAAACTCCTTCTAATACACCTAATAATGTTATAACTTATATTCCAATTACCTTGACAAACTTACAGAGTATTCCCACTCCCACGCCGTTCCAACAGATGGTAAATATTTCTGAGTTTCAAATTTCTGGCATTACTTATAATGGGGCTTCTGCTAATTTTGAGTATTTCTATCCAAATGGAACAATAATTCCTGCATGGATAGAAAATAACAATAGTGGTAATCTAGTCACATGGCTTTATCTTAAGAATGGAATTTCTGCAGATAATTCTATTTTAATATACTTAGGTTTTACATCATCTAACACAAATTTACTTTCTGCATCAGGCACAATAGGCATCGGCGAAGCCCCTTTATTATCTCCAACATATGCAGAATATGACGACGGAGTGCAAATATTTAATATATATGCAAACTTTCAGGGAATCTCTCCACCTGCAGGTTGGTATGCAAGTCAATCTGCTGGTTTTTCTGGTGGTTCAGTAGGCTATAGATTAGATGGAAGCAGCTGCAGCGGATGCAATACAGAAGGATCAATATATTACGCAAATGCAAAATACCCTGTAAATGGGATAATAGCAGAAACAAGTTTTTATACTAATGCCGTATCTGATGTGGTTGCACAATATTTTTTCAACAACGGCGCATATCTTGTTAATTGGGGTCCTAGTGCAAGTAGTGCAACTACAGGATATGCGTCATATATAGAATTTTGTGGACCAGGATGTACTGCCTCTCCAGGCTCAAGCATAAACTATGCAGATAATTCAGGAATAATAGGTTTGAAAGGAGGTGCTTTTCCTGGTGAAAGCTGGGAATATCTTTATGTTCAGTCTGTATTAAGTCCTGATACTTATAATTTGAATTATGCAATATCTTCTAAACCTGTCAATTCCCCTGTATATAAATTAACTAATACTGTGAGCTACCAGGGCGCGATGGCATATATTCCATCTTCTGGAAATTTTGGTTTGTACGGAGGTGATGGCAGCGGCACCTCAAATTATATCTCTGTTCTTTGGACTCGTGTACGTGCATTGCCACCCAATAATGTAATGCCATCAGTAAGCTATAACAGTCAGTCTACACCAATTATAAAACCTGTGTCAATGCCTTCTGAAATACTTCACTATGCGCCTATTGAAATTGTAAATTCTCAATCCACCCCCACACCTGCGCAGTTCCAGCAGATAATAACTATTCCTGAGCAACAATACAAAGCTTATATTAACTTTACAGGTGCTTCTGCTAATTTTGAGTATTTCTATCCAAATGGAACAATAATTCCTGCATGGATAGAAAATAACAATAGTGGTAATCTAGTTACATGGATAAAACTGTCAAATTCTATTCTATCTAATAGCAATACAATCATTTATCTCGGATTCGCAGGCACAAACAATCTTCTCTCAAGCAGCGGCACAACAGGCATCGGCGAAGCACCGCAGCTTCCATGCGGCACTACCCCAACAAGCTCATGCGCAACTTATGCAGAATACGACGATGGAGCTAAAGTATTCAATAATTATTGGAACTTTGCTGGGTCAAGCCTGCCTATTGATTGGATTGCAACAAGTAGTTCATATAGTATAGATAATGGGATAACATTAAATAATAATAATGTTGGATCCCTTTATGTTTATTACGGTTCTTTCAATATTGTATCTGCAAATGTATTTGATTCATATGGTTATTCTACTGCAAGAGGGTCTGGAAACGGAAATACTTATTCTGCTGGTTTAATTAATGGAGGTACTGCCTCATCAAGTTTGGGTGCAGGCACTGCTGCATCAGGATCAGATTATACAGGATATACATGGTCAAGTAGTGCAGGGGAATCTCTTACTGATTTAGGTGCTCCCTCATCAACTCAAGAACATGTATTTACACTCTATCAAACTTCATCTACAGCAGACTGGCAATTAGATTACGGCACACTTTTTAGTTCGACAGCATCATATGGTGCAGCAACAAGTACTTCTATTTCTATATATAGTGCAGAGCCCACTTCAGGTCAAGCCTTTGTGCAGTGGATACGCATACGTAATTATCCTCCCAACGGTGCAATGCCAAATGTAACATTTGGAAGTGTGTCTTGAAGTTGCTATTCCATTCCTATCTCTAACACATTGCCCAAAACTTCTATGCTCTTTGCAAGTTTTACTTTTTCTGCATTGAATTCGAAGTCTAGTTTTTTTGAATTTGTCCTTTGTTTTATATTATTAATATCACGGCTTACTGCATTCTCAACTACTTTATCTGCCTTTATATGTATGCTGATTTTATCTGTTTTCATTAATCCGCGTTCTTTTCTTATTACCTGCACTGTCCGTATAATCTCTCTTATTAATATTTCCTGTTCAAGTTCCTTGTTTATATTTTTATCTATTTTTATAAAACCATACTTAAAATGTGCTCCATCTTCGATTGCTGTCTCTTCGACTATGATTATGTGATCTTTATTTATATTAAAAGGCCCTGCAGGAGTGTGCAGAGCATAATATCCATGCTCATTTAGCTCCTGTTCGACAATGCCTGGATCTTGTTTAACAATTTCATTTGCAATAATTTGCGCATTTTGTTTGAACTCTGGACCTAACTTATTAAAGACAGGCCGAATTACTTTTTTATTAAGTGCTGTTCTTACTATTTTAATATTCTTTACATTTGAATAAAGGCTTATTAAATTAGATACTCTTTCAATTGTTTCTATAACAGCATCGTTATCTGTCTGCACTACTGCTTCCTGCAATGGCCACTTTAGCTTTATGTGTTCATTTTCTCTTAAGCTTAGGATTGTACTTGAAATATCCTTCAAGAGCTCAAATTCTTCCTCTACTTCGCTGTTTATAAGTTTGACATTTGAGTTAGGCCATTTATTCAAGAAAATTGATTCTTTTTCTGCAAATAGATCTTGGTATATTGATTCACATGAAAATGGGATTGCTATTGATGAAATAATTAAGGTGTTATATAGGACATATGAGGAAACTCCAAGTACTGACTTCATGTTTTTTCTTGATTCAGATGCTCTTTGCTTTGCAAATTTTAAGTAAAATCTACTGAAGTCTTCTACAATAAATTCCCTAAGTTCCTTTACTGCTTCATGCATCGCGTAATTTTCCATGCTTTTTGTAACTTTTGCAATAACGCTATTCAAGCGAGATACAATCCAGACGTCTGCTTTTTCCATACTTTTAAAATTAGGGTTTTTCAATTTTATTTTAGTACTTTTTGTATCATTGCCTAGCAGCATGCTAAATTCTTTTACTAATTGTGCGATATTATATAACATTATTATTTCAGAATCTGCTTTCTCAATGCTCTGCTTCTTCAGCTTCAGCTCCTGCCATCTCGGATGTCCAAGGCACCAAAATCTAAAGCCGTCTGCAGATGCGAATTGCAGCAGATCAGTGCTTGTCATCGAATTTCCAAGGTGCCTGTGCATCTCACGCCCAATTTCATCTTTTATCATACCCCCTATACTGACTCTTTTATATGGTGTTTTGTTGTATAATGCAACGCTTGTCTTTAGCAGTGCACTGAACCATCCTCTTATCTGGTCTGCGCTTTCGCTTATCCAGTCTGCTGGGAAATACATGTCAAATTCCTCATTGCTTAAGCTTGCAGTATGTGCAATTCCTGAGTCATACCACACATCAAATATGTCTGGTATCCTGTTCATCTCTAAATTACACTTTGCACATTTTATTTTTACATTGTCAACATAAGGCCGGTGCAAGTCTTGGATGTCTTTTTTGAGTGTCATTCTTTCAATTAATTCCTTCTTCGAGCCTATTACCTCTACAGAATTGCATGCAGTGCACTGCCATATAGGTATTGGTATACCCCAATATCTCTGCCTTGAAATGCACCAGTCAGGCGAGGTTTCTATAGCATCATTGAACCAGCTTCTCGCGAATTCTGGAAACCACTCTATTTTTTCATTCTGCTTTAGCATTTTCTTCTTCAGTTTTTGTATATTGATAAACCATTGGTCTGTTGCCCTAAAAATAAGTTTTGTTGCGCACCTCCAGCAATGGGGATAGCTGTGTGTAATATGCCCTGAAAAAAGCAGCGCACCTGTCTCCTTAAGCTTAGAAAGAATTACTTTGTTAGCTTCATTTGGTACTTTAAGCCCTTTATAGGTATTTAGAGTGTACATTCCTTGTTCATCAACAGGTGAAAATATAGGAATCTTATATTTTTTTGCAAGCTTATAGTCCTCTGGTCCATGGCCTGGCGCCACATGTACAAGACCTGTTCCTTCATCCATACCTACAAACTCATTGTCAGCAACAACCTTATAGAATTTATTTTTTATTTCAGGGATTTCTCCAAGAGGATTTTCATATACAGATCCGGCTAATTCCTTCCCAAAGAAATTAGATTTTATAATAATGCTTTTTCCGCAAGCCTTTGCAAAGTCCTCAAGTCTGTCCTTCGCTACGATGTAGTTTTCATCACCACTGCCGGCAAGTACATATTCTGCATCACTTTTTACTGCAATTGCCATATTTGATACAAGCGTCCAAGGTGTTGTTGTCCATATGACGAGATAGATATTTTTTGTTTCTAGGTTTACATTTGTGCGCTTGAGCAGGAATTTAACAAATATTGATGGGTCTGTTTCGTCTTCATACTCTATTTCAGGCCCCTGTGCAAGCACTGTCTCACATTTAGTGCAGTATGCCAGTGGCTCAAGGTCTTTGTATACCAGTCCAGAATCATAAATTTTTTTGAATATACTCCATCCTTTTTCCATAAATTCAGGATTATATGCTAAGTACATGTTTTCAAAGTCAAGTGATACTCCAAACCTCTTAAATGCAGTAACTCCGTTTTTTACATGCCTTTGCGCATATGCCTTGCATTCATTTATAAAATTGCTTACACCTATTTTTGTTTCTATTTCCTGCTTAGACTCCAATTTCATCTCTTTTTCTGTTTTATGTTCTATTGGTAAACCATGTACATCGAATCCTGCCCTATCATGTACATTTTTTTCATTGTATCTTTGGAATCTTAGTACAGTATCTTTTGTAACCTCTACCCAGATGTGATGCGCAGCAAATTCGCCGCTTGCATATGGCGGACCTTCAAGAAAAAAGAATTTCTTTTTATCAATATTCTTTTCATTTACTTTTTTATTAATCCTATGCTCTTCCCAATATTCTAATACTTTTTTCTCATTTTCCTTAAGGTCAATCATAAACTCTCCTTTTTCATATTTTAATTTTAGTGGCGCAGCAGCGCGCTATCAAAATTATGTTATTATAGCAGTATTGCTACTGCAATTCCAAATATTATTAAAGCAATTATCACTATTGACAGTAATACGCCTCCGAATGCGCGCAGCTTGCTTATCTCCTGCTGCTTTGATATTAATATTATAAGCATTACAAAGGACCAAATTATAAGTATGATGTCAGCTATGCTTGCAGCGATGTTTGTCTGAGGTATCAATGTAACCCATATAAAGAATATTACTAGAAAATTTGCATAAAGAGAAGCAGTAAAAGTTCTAGATATATCTTTTGTCCATATTTTAAACAATTTTTTTGCAAAAAACTGGTATACTACTGAGCTTATCATTGCACTAATGGGAGTAAGTATAAATACATATAGAAATCCTGTTAGCGCACCAATTGCAAATAACATTGCAGGGTTTGCATGGGCTGGCAGTTTACTAAGAAGCAAATTTGAATTTGCAACTCCAAATTTCAATAAAACTAATCCAGATAATATTATTGAGATTATTCCAGGAATTACAGCAGCATTGTAATAAAACTTAATAGCGTCTACACTATTATTATGCTCTCTTACAGCATTAGGGTGCATTATTACATTTAATGCCTTTTTTGTCGCATTAATTAGTCTATTCATCAAATCTCAATAGCATATTAAAATTAAATATATTTAAAATATTTTATAAATCCCTATTTTATTATAACTCCGCAATTGCCTAATTTTTAATTGAACTTCTATACATTTCTATTTTTATTCTTTTTATTGTTTTTCGCTTGCTTCTGGCATGCCCCTAATTAATGAAATTAATTTTTATTTGACTTTTATTTTCTTTTATTTTCTTCTATTTTCTTTGCCATTCCCTAATTAATGAAATTATATATATTTTTATTTGACATATACAAAATATAGGTTGTAATGCTTATAATATAATTGAAAGATTTTATGGAAAATGTATATGATATTATTGTTATAGGAGGTGGGCCTGCAGGCATAGGCGCAGCATTTACAGCAGCTGAGCAAAAAATGAAAGTTGCAATAGTAGAAAGGCACAGCATACTCGGAGGCAATTGGACAAATGGCTATGTTCTTTCAATACTTGGCGTTTATACTTATTCTGGAAAAACTAAGATTGTTGGAGGAGTTGCAGATAAGGTAATAGAAAGGCTAAAAAGTGCAAATGGTACAGGCGGAAAAGTAGGAAACTTCATTCCATTTAGACCTGATGAAATGAAAATTACATTAGAGCAGATGTCATCAGACCTTAATATAGATTTATTTTATAATTCTTTAGTAACAGGTGTTGAAACTGTAGGTAACACAATAAAAGGGCTTAAGATTACAGGTAAAAACGGTACAAAATTAATTTATGGAAAAACATTCATAGATTCTAGTGGCGATGCAGATGTCGCGCATCTATTATCATTAAATACTCTTTCAGGAAACGATAAAGGTGTGCATCAAGAAGCAACAATACCATTTAGGATAGGAAATGTGAATGAGAGCAAAGTAATTGAGTTCTCAAAAAATAATCCAAATAAAATTGCAGTTGTAATTACCGAAGGTAGGCTCTCAAGGATACGCATACTACCAGAGCTCGTTGAAAAAGCAAAAAATGAACACATGCTCTATCTTCCACATGCAAATGCAGAGTTCCTTTTTAATACAAGCAAAGCCGGAGAATTTGTATGCAATGCTACTCATGTGAATGTCACTGATTTCAGTGATGGTAATGAGCTTGCAAAGATATCTTCAGATGCGCGCATGCAGGTTTTATCTTCATTAAATTTTTTAGTTAAAGAAATACCAGGATTTGAAAATTCTTATCTTATTGATTCCGGATCCTTTATAGGACTTAGAGAGACAAGACGAGCTATAGGAGAATATGTTCTTAGTAAAAATGATGTACTAAACAATGCGAAATTTTATGATGTAATTGCAAGATGCGGCCACCCTATAGAAGTGCATGATCCTGATAAAGGAGTTTATTACATCCATTTAAATGGAGGGGATGATTCCTGGTATGAAATACCTTATAGGGCGATTGTTGTAAAGGGTGTGAGTAATCTTTTCGTTATAGGAAGATGCATAAGCAGTGAATTTGAGGCCCAGGCAAGCGCAAGGGTCACAGGAACCGCAATGTCAATGGGCCAAGCAGCGGCATTTGCGTCAATGTTAATGATAAAAAATAACATTTCTGCAAAAGAGGTCAATATAACAGAGCTTCAGGCGTTGTTAAGGAATTATGGTGCTTTAATATAAATGTTATTAATAGTTTAATAGCAGCAAACGTGATAAAATAAAGATTAATATTTCTGGAAATAAAACAAGCCTATATTGCATAATAGGCATGCCTGCGCATCATTCTCTTTCTCCTGCAATCCAGAATGCAGGCTTCAATGCAAAATCTATTGATGCAGTTTTTCTTGCATTTGATGTAGATGCAAAGCATCTTGGAAATGCAATTAAAGGCATCAAGGCATATGGCATAAAAGGCATGACTTTGACAAGCCCGCATAAGGAAAAAGTAATAAAATACCTTGATAATATAGATCCTTTTGCAAAAACTCTTGGTGCAGTAAACACAATAGTAAATAGGAATAGTATCCTCTACGGCTATAATACTGATGCAATAGGTTTTATCAATGCATTGAGAAGCCAGAATGTAAATTTAAAATCAAAAGCTATATCAATAATCGGCGCAGGAGGTGCAGCAAGAGCATTTGCATTTTCTCTAATTCATTTTGCAGATGTTCAAAAAATCAATGTAGTTAACAGGACTCTTAAGCATGCAAACCAGCTTAAGCATGATGCTGAAAATCATTTCCCAGGTAAAAAAATTTATACTTACAAATTATATTCAAAGGAAGCGGTGGCAATACTTGCTGATTCTGATATTATAATAAATGCTACAAACATAACTCTTGAAAATAACAGATTTACTCCTCTCCCAAAAAGTATTTTAAATAAAAACATGGTCATATTTGATGCGAATTATAGCCCTTTAAATAACAGGCTTATTAAAGAAGCAAATGAAATAGGATGTAAAACAATAAGCGGAATTGAACTTCTTGTATTCCAAGGCATAGCTGCTTTTAATCTATTTACAGGCAAAAAGATAAGCTATAAAATAATGAAAGAGGCAGCCTCTGCTGCCCTTAAAAAATAAATCTTTTATTGACGCTTCCATTATTTTTTGGATCTTGCTGCCTTTCTGCTCTTTCTCGCAGTCCCTGCTTTCACTGCTGCTTTTCTCTCTATTTTCTTTGCTAACAATGTAGGCGCAATGAGCATTGAAATAAACTCTATTGCAAGCACTACTGTAACACCTATGCCTATTGTTGCGAGGGATCCAAATTCTACTCCAAGAAATACAGGAATCAATGCAACTCCAACATTGGTCATTACGCTATACATTGAAGTTGCAAACCCTGCCTGCGCAGGATCTGACACATAGTTTGTTGTTGATGTCATTGCCATTGACCAGTATGCATTTCCAAAAAATCCAAAGAAGAAGAATCCTATCACAATGTAAAGCAGTAGCGTTGTGTAAGACAGGCTTATGGCCATAACTGCTGCAAATACAAACATCAGAATTCCTGTCAGAACCAAGCCAAGCTTGAATTTTTTATATTTTTCAAAAAGTGCAGGCAATATTATTGCTCCCAATCCTGATCCAAGAAATGCTAATCCTCCGACTAATCCACCCCATCCCAGTGCGGCATCAAGGCTGAATTTATGCAGTAGCATGACTGTTGAGGCTATTCCACCAAACATCACTGACATTGATGCGATCGAAAGACCGACATACCAGTTTTTAATCATGCCTATCTTGAATACTCCTTTAAGTGATTTTCCCTTGTAATTTACAGGGTAATCTCTTATTCCCAATGCAATCCATAACGCAGCAATCAATGCAAGCAGAACTGTTACCCAAAGCGTGCTGGTTAATCCAAGTGACTTGAATAAGCCAGGTCCAAAGAATGCGCCAAATGCCATTCCAACAAATAGCAATCCAACGCTTATGCCTATTATAGTATGTGATTTTTCCTTAAAGATTGATTCAGATATTGCGCCGACAGGAGCCATTGCCAATGGATAAGCTATTGCTGCGATGATCCCGAATATAAGAAATGAAATATATGATGGAGATAGTGCTCTTCCAATAAGACCTATCAATGAAATTATTGCAGCTGAATAAAGTGCTGCTTTTACTGTAAATTTAGCAGAAATATATCCTGCAAGCAAGCCTAGCACTACCATAGTATATCCATATGCTGATATTATAAGCAAAATTGAAGCTATCTTCACTCCAAATAAACTGCCAAGCGCAGGCAGCAATGGTGCTAAAATAAACCAGCCAAATCCTATTGTAAACAATAGAAACCAGTAAGGCAAAACTTTTGTTAAGTTACTCATATCAATCAACTATTCATTCATCAATCAACTATTCATTCATTATTTATTTATATATATTATTTAAACAGCAAAGCTTTTAAAGGTTTTTACTTTGCTGCAAATTTTAATAGGTCTGCATCGCTGTATGCAAGCGCCTTCCATACTGCTAATATTACATAATACATAAATTTTTGATTTTTGAATTTTATATAGATAAAATGCACATAAGGGATCCTATTCTTGGGGCAATTGAAATTTCTCCTGCAGAACTTAAGATTATTGAAACAAGCCAGATGCAGAGACTGCATTATGTAAAACAGCTTGGATTTTCGTATCTTGTATATCCTGGTGCAAATAATACAAGATTTGAGCATTCATTAGGTGCAATGCATATTACAAAAGAACTTTCAAAGAATATATTTCATGAAAATATAGAAGAGCTAAACTGCGCCGCTCTTCTTCATGATATTGGGCATGGGCCGTTTTCCCACCAGTTTGATTTTATACTCAATAAATACTTACATACCAATCATGAGGAGATAGGAAAGCAACTGATCAAAAGTACAGAGATAAGCGATATTATATCAGATTCTGGAATGTCTGTTACTAAAGTTCTTAATTTTATGAGTGGCAAGTCAAAAGGTATTGTAATATCAGGATCTATAGGTGCTGATAGGATAGATTATCTAATGAGGGATTCAAGATATACTGGCGTAGCATATGGCGTAATAGATTATAATCGTATAAAGTCAAAGCTTGCAATTTTCAATCATAGCATTGCAGTTTATGAGGGAGGTATAGTCGGCGCAGAATCAATGCTAATGGCGCGCTATTTTATGTTTTCTTCAGTATACCTTCATCATACAACACTTATAATAGACCAGATGTTTGCTAAAGCCCTTATACATGCGATTGAGGATAAATTTATAGATGTTAATGATGCAAAGACATTTACTGATAGTACGCTATTTAATCTGCTGCTCAGTATGCCAAATAATGAATTAGTGAAAAGAATAAATGAACGTAGACTCTATAAAAGAGCGTTCTATAAGGAATTTGACAGTTCTGAAGTCCGCATAAGCGAGCAGCATATTGCTGAAGAGATAGAAAGGCTCGGCCTCGGCGACGATGAATATGTAATAAGCTTGTCTCATTTTAAGCCAGAGGAAGATAAAGTATATGTGCTTAACAGAAGTGGCAAACTGGTTGGCAGTCTCAATGAAGTTTCTCCATTAATAAATACACTGCAGAGTACTTCAAAAAATAGATCAAAGCTGATAGTCGCATGCGATCCTAAAAATACAAAAAAAATCAGTAACAGGCTGAATAAAATATTAAGTTTTAAATAATATCTGTATCTAAAAGATAGATATAATCTAAGTGCTTTTTTGCATGGGCTCGTAGCTCAGCCTGGTTAGAGCGGCTGGCTCTTAACCAGTAGGTCGGGGGTCCGAATCCCCCCGAGCCCGCATCTAATATTTTCTATAATTCTTTCTATAATTCAGAACTTTATTTACTTATTTAGCTACATTCATAAGAACTTCAAGTCTCTTTATCGCAGGCAATGTGCAGACTGGAGCAGAATTGTTAATGCTTGGGCATGTATATGCAATGTAAACATCTGCTGCTGCATATTCCCCATATGCAAACTGGTCATTGAAATTCTTTAGCTGGTCTAATACTTGCTGATGTGTCATATATGTAATGTCAAGCTTGTTAGAAGTAGGTGTTGAGTTGCCAAACACTATCCCGTCTGCGCCAGTCTCAAGTGTTGTGCCCCAAAATGTAAATGGAGTGCCTTGGAATTTATTTGTAGAATTCATGAACTCAAATGCCTGCAGATATGTTGCATTTGGCGCAGATGCTATAAAAGCAGAAAGCGGCTGCATTGTAAACCCCTGCGTTATGTTGCTTTCAGAATCCGCTGATATAAAATTAATATAGTTGCTTGAATAATAATTGGAATAACCTACGCCCGAATTTGTAGTATAATTGTAGTCATTCCAGTATAATGTTGGTACATCCCCATCACCAAATGCACTGTAACCGTAGAAGAGTTTGTTGAAAGTTCCAAATCTTGATAATGCTAATGCCATTGCCCACCTATTTTCTGCGCAATACACGCAGCTTATTGCACCAATATATATTACGCTTGGTTTTCCGTTTACTATGAACTCATTGTATTGGTTTGTCTTATTTGCTGGAAACGGTAGAACAGGATCTTTTAGTGTCTGGTTTATTAACATTTCCCCTGCTATCTCAAAATTATTGTTTGAAGCATTGTTTATTATTGCAAGATTTGAAGGGCTCAACTGCATATCTATATTTGTTAAGCTATTCCCAAAATTTGGTTTGCCGTAATTTAACACATAAGGTTGCAGATACAATGCTGCCAAAATAATAACTACTGCAATTAATGAATAGTTTATTTTTTTAAGCATACTATATTTTTTTATTATCTCTCCTTCATGCCAGCCATCCTGTTGCATCATTTTATGTGTTTGCGCATATCGGATTGTTTTACTTATTTTAGTTTTGCTTTTTGCAGTATTTTTATTTTTAGTTGCCAAAAAATCTCCTTATAATATTAGACATGATCCAGAGGTATAATTTCTTCTCTGACTCATAGCACTTAAATTTTATATTTGAATAATTAAATATATTTCCATACCTTATGTTTATTAATATATATACTTTTTATAATCAATTCATGCATATTAATTATATTCCATCTCATAAGTTGCTTTATAAATTTGCCATACATTTATAATATTCCATAAACAACAATAATAATATTTTAGGTGCTGAAATGATTTTATTTACAACTTTAAAACGCGATATTGATAATATACGGAAGTTACTTGTAAAGAAGCAGGCGAACTTCGATAAAATTCTGCTTGACTCAAATGAGGTTATAAGGCACTCTGGCGAATTGATTACAATGCTACATAATATAGGCAGCAGCTCAGAAAAAAAGATTAAAGATTCTTTAAAGTCTTTGCAAGTACAGGTGCAGAACCTGCAGAAGATCGATAAAGGAATGGAATATTACACTTTGCAGGCATATCAGGAATATGCAGAGGCAAGACTTTTATTTGAGATAAAAATAAACAATAAGTTCCTGTCTAATTCATCATTTGGAATAAAACCAGAAGCCTACCTTTTAGGCATTCTCGATCTTGTTGGAGAACTTAATAGGGAATTCATAGAGGCTTTAAGAAAAAATAAAGTAAATGAAGCAGAAGGATATCTTGGCATGATGACGCAGATATATGATTTGACAAGGTCTCTCAGATTTTCTTCTGCGCTTATCCCAGATTTAAGGAAAAAACAAGATATCTCAAGAATTCTTGTAGAACGCGCAAGCAGCGAGTTCATGCTTTTTACAAGCAGGAGGTAAAAGAAGCATTAAAATTAATATCTTTTTCTAAGCAGAATATTATTTATAGTGCTAAGCCAGCTGTCCATATCTCCGTATTTCGATAGCAGGCTGTCTACACCAATGCTATTTGCGACCCAAATCAGAAACCTAAATTGCTTGCTTGTAAGCACTGAGTAAAAATTGTGAACTATTTCGTGCACTTTGAGATCATTTGCATACCTTCTTCTCCAGTGTTTTTCATATTCCTGTAAAGGCATATTGCAAGTTATGTTTTTATAGACAATATCTGCCGCAGTCTTTGCGCAGAGGGATCCGAAAATTATTCCACCGCCTGTCGTGGCCTTTACCTGCCCAGCAGCATCGCCGATGAGCAGTACGTTTTCATTACATGTCCTCTTTCTTATGCTTATAGGTATGATGCTTGCATGTTCATATTCTAATTTTGCACCATTCAGCATTTCTTTAATTATCTGCGTCTCAACAAATTTCTTGAATGCCTGTCTGCTGTTTATTTTTCCGCTGCTCTCTATACCTACCCCTATTTCAATACTTGACCTAGAATGAGGCGCAGCCCATCCAAAGAATCCTGGCGTGACATTGTTATCAAAAAATAGATGCACATAATGCGCATTTTTTATCTTAGCTTTAGAGTAGACTGCCTTGTATGTCAAGACATATTTTTCTATTTTTGGAAATCCAAATGTGGATGCCACAGTAGAAACTGCGCCATCAGCGCCTATTATTATATTATTATTGTCATTACTAAGTTCCAGAAGTTCTGCACGGGAAATCCTTTTCATAAACTTAAATTTTGCGCAGTTTCCTGCCTTTAACTCATTGTACATACTCTGTGCAAGTTTTTTTCTGTCTATTATATATGCCACTGTGTGGTTCTTCTTAAACATAATTTCTCTGCCTCCTGCATGTACTACCCCACCTATTAAATTATTTTCAATACTCTCCTTATATTTAATGCCAGATTTTTCCAGACCTTTTTTTGAGAGTATGCCAGAAGCTCTTTCTGCATTTTCAGATGCATTCTCTCTAGAATCATAAATTTCGCATGGTATTCCATGTCTACACAGCTGACTTGCGAAGGACATGCCTGCAATTCCTGCACCAACAACAATGACTCTTTTCAAATTTACACCATAAATAATAAAAATGAATATTTAAATTCTTTTATTGTATTAGTTATTTTAACTTTTAGGTGTATTCATGCCAAAACCAAGCAAAAAGCTTACAATGCCTGTTATTAAAATACAAAATCTTGTTGTCAGTGCAGATCTGCACGCAACAATAGACCTTTATGCTTTGTCAGATAATGTAAAGGCGGTGGACTACGAGCCTGAGCAGTTTCCAGGTGCTATCTTTAGAATACAGGACCCAAAGTCAGTGCTTATAATCTTCAAAAACGGAAAAATGATATGTACTGGAGCAAAGACAGAGCCTGAAATCAAGAGAGTACTTGATTATGTCTCAAAAATTCTCTCAAGATATGTGATAAAGTCAAATGATTAACGCCTGCTGTGCAATTGGGTGGGGAACTTAAATAGGTTAATTATAGAAACGCTAATTAGATAGATACTTAGGATATTTAGTGGTGTTCATCCAGCGACTACAATGTATATAAAGTTTGGTTGTTAATCAAAATTTACTATTAGATGATTTAATGGCGAATAAGATTGTTCTAACAGCAGATAGAAGCATAATGAGCGAATATAGAGGTATTCCTCTTGGAGATTTTTTCTCATGCGCGCCAAAAGAGATTGTTCCAAAGCAATTATTTATGTTCTTTGCAAAAAAAATGCCTGTGTATGAAAATGGGATCGCGATAAGAGCTCCGTATGGGCTCAGGAAATTTGAGGCATCTATAAATGACTGGAGTCAGGGCGAGATAGTAACTGTTGATCCTTCTTATATACAAAATTTTATTACTAAAGATACAGAGATAGTAGGAGTAAATACCATGGACCCTTTGGCATTAGGTCCTGTAAGCATGATGTTTACATTAGGCGGAAAAACAACATCTTACTCAAAATACTTGTTCATGGATCTTATCAGGCAGTTGGGTAATATAAGGCGCCAGAACAACTACAAGTTCAAATTACTAGTCGGCGGACCAGGCGCATGGCAGTTTGAGACAAGGAAAGAAATGTTTGAGACAGAGCCGTATTCAAATATAGATAATGTTATAATAGGAGAATACGATGGAATTGCAGATAGGTTCTTGCATCAGATACAGGATGGCTCCCTTCCAAGGCTTTACAGAAACAGGGAGTTTCCTACAATCGAGCAGATACCTCAGATACGCGGAGGATCACTCAATGGTCTTGTAGAGATAATGAGGGGATGCGGCAGGAACTGCGAATTTTGCGAGCCGAATCTAAGGAGGGCAAGGTACCAGTCTATAGAGTTCATAAAAAAGGAGATTGAAGTCAATATACGCTCGGGCTTCAACAAGGTCTGGGCGCAGAGCGAGGATTTTTGGCTGTATAAATTAGAGGATCACAGAAACTTTGTACCGAACAATGATGCTCTTATTGAACTATTTTCAGAGATGTCCAAGGTGAAAGGAATCAAGGATATACATCCAACCCACGGGTCGATTGCGCCAGCCGCATATGATCCAGAGCTTATAAGAAAGCTTTCCGAGATAATGCATGGTGGCAAGGACTACTGGATAGGCGTGCAGCCAGGCCTTGAGACAGGGTCTGCGAAGCTGCTGAAAGCGATAATGCCTTTCAAGGCAAAGCCATTCAGCGCTGACGAGTGGCAGGATGTAGTAGTAAACGGCACTATAAATTACAACAAAAACTACTGGTTTCCTGCGTACACGCTTATTTTAGGAATACCTGGGGAGACTGATGATGACCTTAAGGATACAATAAGGCTTCTATACAGGCTTGAGCATGAAGTGCCTGCGAAAATAGGCAAGCACATGGCGCATTATGTAACAGTACCCCTAAGCTTCATACCTGCTGGGATCATGCGAGGCGACTCATTCTTCGACATAGACAAGGAGATAACTGAGCTAAGGTTCCTAGTGTTGTATATGTCATGGAAGCACATAGTATACGAGCTTACGCACAGCCCTCCAGGTGTTGTCAAAAACATCCCTACAAGGTTTCTGCTTTCAACCTCAGCACTGCCTGCTTTTTCATTAATGCTTTCATGGCTAAAGAGATGGGCGTCGAAAAAGGGCTATGACGTGAATAAAATTGAAAGAATAGCCAAGCAGTAGTTTGCGCTTACCATACTATATATTATAGAGAGCCTAGTATTTGCATTTTTTAAGTTTAGCATGCACAATTAGTAGCGTATATAATAGGACTGTAAAAAATAATATTATCTCAAGAGGCATAAAGCCTCTGCAGATGTCAAAGGACAAGTTAAGAAATAAATAGGATTATAAAAATAATAAAATTTAATTAATTTAATAGCAGGTTTAAAATTAATTACTATTATCTTTTTTGTCAGTATTTTGCTCCTCTATCTTTTTATAATATTTTTCTATCTCCCCTCTTACTTTTTCTTTAAATATTTTTTCGTATTCTGCTGAAGGCGCATTGCTGCTAGTGGTGGCTATGTCATTTGTTTGTGTTGAAGCATCCTTTGTCTCTATTGGCTGATTTTCTTCTTTTGTAGGTTTTTCACTAGTTTTAGATTTTTCAGCTAGTGCTTTTTCTTTATCTTTTTCATAATTGCGTTTAATACATTCATTAAGTTCTATTATTTTATTTTTGAATCCCATTTTACCTCTTTTTATTTTTTTATTTATTAACTGCCATGAAATTGCGCTTCTAATGAATTTATTCGTAATAATTTCATAGCGTCAATGCAATTATTTATTTTTAAACATCATCCTCGCACTAATTAAATAGCAAATAGCTAAAAATTAGAAGAACCTTTATTTTTGCTTATTTTCTTACAAAAGATAAACAATCATTTCCATAAATAGTAGGCTGATTTGTGTTATTTCCTACCCTCTCTTTTATTGGATGGGCTTTCTTTAATTTTTTGATTTGGGCATTTGAAATATTTGGGTTAAGTGACAGTGCATTTGTCACTTCATTTTTTGCCTTTGTGCAAACTGTGTCATCAACATATTCTATTAACTTATCTATTACTTTTTCACTTTTTGTATACTGTGCAATAAATGATGGAACAATAAAGTCATTTGGGCTATTTCTAAGATATTTCAATAAAAGTTCATCATCAGCAGTTTTTATGATTCCTCTGCACAATCTGTTTATCTCAATGTGTCCACATTCATCGCATTTTTTGCATTTGTATTCTGTCATATTTTCACCTATATCCTAATTCTACTTATCCCCTTTTATAAATTTTTCAATTAATTCCTCTTTATAAATTATTGATTTATCCTCATTTCTTAATGTTTTTAACAATAATAACTTCACAGTACTGCAATCCTCATTGTTTAATAACTTTCTGCAGTAACTTTTTGCACTCTTTACATCATCAAATACTTTGTCATTTTCAGACCCTCTCTCTAAACTATCTTCTAGAGTAACGCTATATAAGTTTACTGGATTATACACCTCTAATTTTTTATTAACCACGCATCCCACATATTTTTTCAATTTTTTATTTAGCTAGTTTGATTCTTTACTTTTGGTTGTTGTTTTATTTAACTTTTAGCTGTATGGTTTTTCCCTCTTTATAACTTGTGGAAGCCGAGATATTTAAATATTTCTCTGTCCAGACATTGTCCAATAATTAGTATTATCTAATTTACCCAAGTTATAAAAACTTGGGGTGCATACTGTTTTTTAACGATCAGTATGAACTCTATTAATCTATTAAAAATTGGAAAATATATAATAATATATTAATAAATCTGGGTTAGCCTTCCTACTATCTCGACTCCGCAGTGGCAAATTACAAAAAAGATTTGCAAGAGATGAATAACCATAAAGTCGGTGCGCCATATGCTTATTCCAATTTCCTTATTATAGCAGGATTTGCAATCAAATCATTATTCAAAATAAGATATAGAGAGACATCAGGTCTCATCGCAGATTATTCAGAAAGAATGAACTTCTGCGCTCCTAACTTCAGAACCATTCAATAGAGAATTTCAATAATGATGAAAAGTGAGATAAAGCTAATGATTTATGCTTCAGGTAAAAATGATACTGAGGTAATCATAGATTCGTTAGGAATAAAAATGCATAATGGTGGAGAATACAGGCGTATGAAATATAAAGAAAAAAGAGAGTGGCAAAAAATACATATAGTAATTGAAAGGAAAACTCATAAAATATTAAATATAATAGTAACAGGTAATGAGGTAGGAGATATCAGAGAATTTTTACCATTGCTTAAGCCAATAGAGAAGAGAAATAGAATCAGAAAAGTAATAGCAGATGGAGCTTATGATTCAGAAAATAATTTCAGACATTGTGATGAACATGATATAAAGCCACTGATACCTGTGCATATCAGCGCTACAGGCCATCATGGCAGACATCGAAGAAAAAGAATTATAGAACAATTAAATGTAGACCGCACACGCGGCAAAAACTTTCATAAAATACCCTCAAAAGAAAAAAGGATCAAAAGTCTAAAGATTTGGAAGAACAAAAGCGGTTATCATCAAAGATCGCTTGTTGAAAACAGTTTTTCAGTATTTAAAGGAGTATTTGGGGAGTATACTTTCTCAAAGAGAAAAGACATAAAAGAAAAAGAACTGCTTTTGAAGGCAGTAGTTTACAACAAATTCATTGCATAAGTTATAAAGTAAGAACAAGAGAGGAAACTATATGCAAATTTAAATAATTATTGGACAATGTCTTCTTATAGAAACATTTAAATATGAAATTGAAAGCATTAATAGCATTACTTTGTTATTAAATTTTATTTTTGTTAGTATCTCTATATGCTTTAATATCTCAATATAATATTATGATATAGCATATAAAAGAGGTCAAATAAAAGATATAAAATGTAAAAAGTGAATACAATGTGGTCAAAAAGCAAAAAAATAAAACTTTTACAGGAGCATTTATCCAACAACAACGACGAAGGATTAAGAGGCTTTGAGCGTTCAGACAAAAAACTTTTTGAACGTTTTGAGGGTTTTATTAAACCCATAGCTATATTTCGCAAGAACTTTTTAGAGCTTGCAAATGACCAGGTTAAAAATTTAGATGCTATTATAAAAACAAAGTCAAGTGCAAGCATTTTTAAAGACAATTTAGACGGATCTCTTCATAAAGTGGTTTCTGCAGCGACTGCAACAAATGAATTGTCCCAGACTTCAAAGGAGATTGCTCTCAATGCAAATTCTACGCTTAAAGAATCAAACAATACGGTGCAATGCACTTCAACAGGCATTACTGCTATTAACGGAATAAAGGATAAAATAAGTGAAGCAAATGGCAGCATTAATAATGCTAATAATACAGTATCAGATTTTATA
>JAJYVI010000064.1 GCA_021792115.1 Microcaldota archaeon
GTATAAAATTTGATGTTTATAATCAGTTTGTTTCAAATATAAAAGAACTTGGAGAAGCATATAAATCACATGATGTGGAAAAGAAAGTAGTAGCTGCAGAAGAAATGCTTGATTTCATCAAAGCACATAAACTGATATATGAAAGTACTTTCAATGAGAAAATTGAGGAGATACATAACATTGCATTAGCTGAAAATAAAACAATGCTTAGAAGCAACAATGATAATGAGACGACATTATATAATTATAATAATAAGAGCATGCAACAGCCTCGGCATATGAACGAAGAGGAGCAAAAAAGAGTTGCAATTGATAGTAAGATAGAGTTTATTTTTTCATATCTAGCACTAAATAAGCAAAGGATTGCATTAAACATTGAAGCAGAGGATATAATAAACAACTTTAGCGCAAGTGCCAGAAGATCCAATTTAATTAACGATTTTGTAGTAAACTTCAAAGAATTCAAACATGAATTTGAGATGGATCATAAGCAAGCAAACACTGATAGGCTTATTAATACTGCAATAGACTTGAATATGTTTCTGCAAGACATAAGTCTTGATAGGATGATAAAGACAATAACACATAATAACCAGGACACATTCCTTGATGCAAGGCTTAAACTATTGCAAAAAACACTTGCACTGCAGTTGATGAAAAACAGCAATGAAAAAGAGGATTCTAAAGTCATTCAAAGAGTAGATGAATCAATAAAATCTCTACTTGAGATAGTAGCAGAGAACACCGAGACGATAAAATACATGTTGATGAACATGGAAATGGCAAGGAGCTCGATGATTGCATCTCAACTTAGGCTTTAGTTATATGTTGCGGCATTGAGGGGCTTGAAGTTGACAGGATTAAATATGCATTACTTCCATTTTTAGAGAAGGTATGCAAGTAATCTTGTCAGGAAAAACATAAATAGGAAAAGAGCAGCTTATATTATTATATTAATAATAAATTGTGGGTCATATGGATAGGGGTAAGGAAGTCAAAAGAAAATGGGTTGATGCTAAGAGGATTGGCACTGCGCTGAAAAAGTATGCAGGCATAGCACTTCTTTCAGCAGGCCTTGCACTGCAGTCTACAGCAGCAGGCATAGCTAATGGGACCCCAGTTAATATAAGAAGCTATGCAGAGGCAACAAAAACAGCATATTGCACAACTCCTCCAGCCATGAATGTATTTAATATAAGGAATAAAAGAAAAAATGCAGTGAGGAGTAACAACAGAGTTATACTCAAAGACAAGCTAAAAAAAGAAGACATAGACAAGGCATACTGCATTGCAGTGGATGGGCTTACAAACAAAAAACTACTTCCAGCTTTTGCATTTGACTATCAAAATTTCACTGTTTATAAGAAGGATACTAAGATTCTTGATTATATGGTTGTGATTGGAAAAAATGTAATGAATACCAAAAATTACGGCCCTGCAATAATGATTAATGGGCTCACTAACACAGGGGAATGGTACCAGTTCGGAATAAGCTATAAGTTTCCTGAGAGCATTTCATGCATGGGAAAAAAGTATTACTTTGGATCAAAGTACGGCGCATTCCTTGAAATCTGGAACAAGCAAGGAAAATCTATATTTGATAAATATTACAAGTTCAAAGATGCCATGCTAAAAAATGACGTGCTTGAAATTCAAATGCGCATTAATGATGGCAGCATTACTATGAATCTTGATGACATTACCCATGGGCAAACCCTAAAATTGAAAGTCGCCAATGAAACAGCTACTGAATTTGTAGGAGTAAAGGGATTTAGCAATGAAAATGGGTTCATGACTGGATTGATGACAGAGAAGTATTCTATGAAGGGCAGTCCTGCGCCTGGAATTCAAGAGGGCCAGCTTTATACCTCATCAAGACTTGACATGGATGCAAAGGGTAACCGAAGCGATGTTGCATTTATAAACATGCTTAGCAAAGTTGAGACAAAGAAAGACCATGATCTCTTTAGTGTGGATCCTAACAGCAACAACTCAATGGTGTCAGACATGACAAATGGCCTGTATTTCCGCAAAATAAAAGACGACGAGGGGAGTTCAAATATATATATTAAATATTTGAGGCTGCCAAGAACCATTTATAACAGCCAACAACGCATCAAAAATTAAATAATAAAAGGTTTTGGCAACCTGCCAATGCTTGCTAAGTGCTTTTCTGCATGCTGCTAAGCTTTAGTATAAACTTCTTGATGCTTGCATTGAGGGCTTGCTTTGTTGAGCTGTTTGAAATTATTACATCTGCATTTTCTATCGCGCTCTTCAGACCCCATGAAATCTCTTTTTTCTCTCTCCACATAAAATCCTTGAAGCTCTGCATGTCATCAGGTCTTGATCTCTTTACAATTCTCTTATATCTTGTCTGCTCGGGGCTTGTTATTGCTATTACTATTATATGAGGAAATATTTTTCTGAAATATTTTATCTCCTGCAGAGACCTTACTCCGTTTATAAGTATCTTTCTTGACTTGCGTGCTGCAGAGGAAGATATATTTTTTGAAACAAGCTTTGCAACAACTTCTTTTCCATATTTTCTGCGCAGTTCAGTTGAAAAATTCCTAAGGCTCTTGTTGTCTACTTTTATTTTCTGCTCTGCCATTAGATGCTTTACTGCAGAGCTCATTTCAATAACCCTGAATCCATTCTTCTTAAATATTTCTGCAGAAAGAGACTTTCCGCTGCCAGGCAAGCCAGTAATGCATATTATCTGATCCATTGCAACACATTTTTTATGATTTTGAAAGATTATTTGGCCAGAGCAGCGCCTTTGACTTTTTAGAAGCCTGCATTATTTATGCTTTGTATTTTACCTAAAGATTTACTTACTTGGATTTACTCTCTTCTTGAAGTGAAGCTTAGCACTTCCTGTGTCTGAGAAAATGAGCTTGGCAGCTGCGAGTAGGTGTAGTTTATCCATATATATCCTGTAAATGGCTGCCCAAGAGCACCAGATGCAGGAAGAGATGAAGCACTATTATAACAGTTTGCCTTTAGAAGAACTTTCTGCCCTCCATAATCAGTAATTGTAACAGAGTTTGCAGGATAATACTGTATGCCATTTGTGGAATATGGACTGATTACATTTACATTGCCATATCTTGGCCCGCTGCTAGTGGAATTAGTTTGAGTTGAACAGGCAACACCTGTAATTGTAATATAGCCTGGCAGCTCGCTCTGGAACATTATATAAACAGAGCCATTTGCTTTTATCATGTACGCAATGCAGTTGAACATATGAGAAGTCGTAGAGCACTGGGAAGTTTGGTATGTATTAGATAGAAAACCCTGGGATGCAACTACATAAAGCACAACTGCAAGCACAAGCAGAGCTATGCCATAAGAAATCATAAAGTCAATGGCAGACTGTGCCTTTATCTTCATAGCACATTTGCTGGCTAAAATGTTTTTGCCATCCATACTATAATATTATAAACAAAATTTATAAAAGAACTACTTTATTTGTAGATTTTTGATAAAAGAGACTTAGATAGTTTTATTATCATGATAATAAAGAACAATTTTTTATTAGTCAAATAATTTATTAGTCAAATAATAAAATGCAGACTTGACTCTGCATAGCAGCAGATGCTTTTTCTCCACCAGCACCCTCGTCTATCTAAAGTTAAACTTTTCCTAAAAGTTTATTTTGATTAAACTTTTCTTAAAAGTTTATTAGTCGCCAAACTTCCCTATCTGCAGCTTTACCTGGTCATTGTCCCTTGTTATCTTTATGTCAAGCGCCTCGGTTTCAAGCAGCTTCTGGAGCTCCTGGTATGTATACGCGCCGATTCTCTCGCTTGGCTTGGTGCTTAGAATTTCCTTCCTCCTTTCGCGCAACTTGTCCTTGCTTATCTCATTGAATACAAGAGACAGTTTTGGGATTTCCTTTGACTCGAACATCGACTCTAGGTTAAGATCAAGCGTCTTGTATCCTTCGTCCTGAAGTATAAACGGCAGCACTGCGTTGAACTCCTTTTCTGTCTCAGAAACAACCTTTGATATGTTTTCCTCTGTCCCACTCATGACAAATGAGCTGCTGCTGAGGAACCCCACGAAAGTATTCTCCTGGGACTTTATCGAGTCTTGGAGAATTTGGGATATAAGCCTTATCACAACCATGCCTGACTTCTCGCCGAACTTCTCTATATATGTCTTCAGGTTGTGTATCTTCAATATGCCTATCTTGTAGTCCTGGCTAGAGCTTGCGCTTATGTACTGCTCTATTGCATTTGAAATCCTTTCCTCGTCAGGCAGATCTATCAGCGGATCAAACTTCTTGCCCTTCTTCTTGAGGAACAGTGTAACAAGGCTGCGCAGCTCGCTTGGGTCAAATGGCTTTTTTATATAATAGTCAGCGCCGTACTTTATGCCCTTGAATCTGTTGCTTGTCGGATCCATTGCGCTTACGAGTATTATTGTTGTATTTGAGGTCTGCTTGTCCATCTTCACTGTC
>JAJYVI010000065.1 GCA_021792115.1 Microcaldota archaeon
GCGTATGTTCCATACTTGATAAGGAAGGAGAAAACAAAATAAAAGTTTACCTGAAGAAGGTAAAGTTTAAGAAGCTTATAACAATCATCGACGGCATTGACAACAGCGAAATACTTGAGGTCACGAAAAAGCTCAAGAGGATCCTTGCATGCGGAGGGACATCTAGGAATCTTTCAATAGAGCTCCAAGGAGATCATAAAAAAGATGCTGTAAAGGCTCTGCTAACTATTGGATACAAGGAGTCGAACATAGATGTTGTTTGACATGCAGGTGTTTTTATGCCCATCTTTGAGAGCATAAAGCAAATCCTAAAACTCACAAGAATAGAGCATAGTATAATGCTTATCATTGCAGTGGTCTCTAGCGAAATAATCGTACTCAAGCGAGCTCCAAGCCTAAGTCTATTGCTGCTGAGCCTTGTAGCGCCTATATTCATAAGCATGTCTGCATTTGCGATAAATGATTATTTTGATGTCGAAACAGACAGGGCAAACAAAAAAGACAGACCAATAGTTACCGGCGCGATAACACAAGGAACTGCACTTAATGTATCAATAGCATGCTTAGCCATAGGTATAGCTGGCGCGGCATTCATAAATGCAGAGGCATTGGCAATAGTAATAGTATTTGGTGTAATCTCAATGCTGTACAGCTACAGACTAAAGGATATGTTCCTAGTCGGCAATGTAGCTATAGCGTTATCAATGGCTATTCCATTCATCTATGGCAATTATGTAGTTTCAAGTACAGTGTCATCAAACATACTTTTAATCAGTGTTCTAATTCTATTCGCTGGGGTAGCAAGGGAAGTACATGGCACAATTAGGGACTATGATGGGGATATGCTTGTTAGGAAAACAAGGAATATTGTAAGCGCAGTTGGACGTGCACAGGCGAGCGTGTTCGCATTCCTGCTTTATGCAGTTGCGATAGGAATATCAATTTACCTGTTCTTTTTTAATCCTCCATTCATGCTGAACGCAATATACCTTGCACTTATACTTGTTGTTGACGCGCTGCTTATTTATGTAAATGCAGTATACATAGAGATCAACATAACAAAGAGAAAACTGGGCAATACTGCAAAGGCCCGTAAATACGACTTAATGAGGAATATCGGACTTGGAGCTATGGCACTTGCGCTGGTTGCATTTATCGCCTCTGCATTGGTTTATTTCCCGATATAATAATAATTAAAGCAGCAGAGGATTGCATGAGCAGAAAAGAATTAATAAAACAAGTAGGAAATGAAAGAATCCGGATATTGTTCAATGCTGCGGAGGAGAGAATGGAAATGGGCGATAGTGCACTTGCAAAAAGCTATATAAAAAGGCTAATGAAAATAAGTACACATTACAAAATAAAACTCAGCAAAGAAATGAAGAACAAAATCTGCAAAAAATGTAATACACTGCTTATTCCAGGCAAGACCTGCAGTGTGAGGATAGTCAGCGTACACAAATATGTAAGCTATGAGTGTAATAACTGTAAAGGCCAAACCCATATCTTTTATTAAAAACCTGGTTAGTATAAATTCTGCTAGATGCTTAAATAAGAGAGGATCTGCATATCCTTAGAGAATGCAGCTTCTTGCGATAGAGAATTAAATTTAAACGCCAGGATTGGGATATTCAGCATAAAAGCATTTGAACCCAAATGACCGTGAGGTCACACGCTGACAGGATATTTTCCAGGCGTGCGCATTACCGGACTCTGCCATCCTGGCATTATAAAGTAAATTTAATTGATTAAATATATAATAGTTTTGAATTAGTTAGTATAATTAGTTATTGATACATTAATGGCTCAAAATTTTTTGTATATTGATCCGAACTTCTGCATGCTCAGTATTATAGCTCTAGAATCAGAATTGTAATTTGCAATCGCATCTCTTCCTTTCTTTGTTATCTCATACTGCTTTCTCGGCCTGTCAGAGTTTAGTACTTTCTCAGTGTGTTTTATGTATCCTACTTTTTCTAGCCATTCCAAAGTCGGATATATGGCCGCGGGCCCTGGTCTCCACATTCCGTCTGTTTTTTCAAATATCTGTTCCATTAGCTCAAACCCGTGCATTGGGCGTTCTGAGAGAAGCTTCAACACAAGGGGCTTGAGTAGACCTTTTGGTATTACATCAATCCTAAATGGGCCGCATCGGCAATATCCGCCAGGCATTCTATCCTCTTATTATTTTTTTTCTGTTTCAGACTTGCCTTCAAGCTCGTCTATACGCTTAGCTATGAACTTTACCTGCTCTTCTAAATCCTCTTTGTATAGCTTAAGCTTTTCAACAAGCCTTTCTTTATGCAGAGGGCCGAGATTCTCATTGTCATAGCCTATTCCGCCATGCTGCATGCTACCCATTCCTTGCATTGGTGTTTCCCTATATCCATGCATTCTTTGGTGCATTCCCCTGTGATTGCAGTTGCAACCGCAACCATTTTCGTCTTCGTTCATATTATATCGCATATTATATCACTACTTATATAATATATCATAAGATATTTAAATACTATGTAAAAATAATGTTGAAGGGGTAGCCAAAAATTGCACTTATAAAATATAAAAAGTTTGGTTCATAAATTGTAAAATATCTTAAATGCAATTAAAATATCAATTAGAATGGCGCCTAAGAAAAAAATGCTTGGAGAATTTACAAATATTTATTAATACTTTATTAGCATTTATATTTATCATAAATGATGATTTTATGAAAGTTAATTTCGGAAAAAATGCACCGGACATAGTAAATGTTTTTGTAGAGATTTCATTAGGATCTAATATAAAATATGAATTCGACGAAACTGAAGAAGTACTCAAAGTTGACAGAATATTATATACATCTATGGTGTATCCTTTCAATTATGGTTTTATACCTAATACAAAAAGCACTGACGGGGATCCTATAGATGTATTGGTAATAAGCAACCAGGCATTTACGCCGGGCTCTGTTATTGAAGTTAGGCCTATTGGGATAGCACATATGGAGGATGAGGAAGGAGGAGATGAAAAAATAATAGCAGTTCCAAAAGATAAGATTGATCCATCATTTTCAGGTATCAAAGATATCACAGATGTTCAGGATGCAATAAAAAATAAAATAATCCATTTTTTTGCACATTACAAGGAGCTGGAGCCTAATAAATGGGTCAAGATCACTGATTTTGGAAATGCAGATGAAGCAAAAGAGAAAATAAATGACGCTATAAATAGAAAAATGGGATAAAAATGGCAACAAACATAATTATAAAATCTTTAAAGAACGGCCCGAATGAACTTATCATTGATGGGAAAATATACAGGCAACATTTCTGCAGATGCGGGCATTCAAACAATAAGCCTTTTTGCGATGGAAGCCATGCAAGAGTAGGGTTTATAGCTGATGAGAAAGAGACAAAAATAGAGATTTGATAAACGCAGTATGTGCGGTGCTACTTACTCATTCATCAATATGCTGTATATTTTATCAACATAATCTAAAAACTTTTGATCTCTTTTATTCCTTGGATATTCAAGATCAACATCCAAAATTTGCTTTATCTTTGATGGTTTGTCAGACAGAATTATAATTTTATCTGAGAGAGCAACAACTTCTTCTACATTATGTGATATTAGTATTACCAAATTCACAGACACGCTGCTTTGCCTGAGCATATAATTAATATCTGTCCTCAATGCATTTGCAGTAAGTTCGTCTAAGGCGCTGAAAGGCTCGTCCATTAAAAGAATTTCAGGGTTTGCAACAAGAGCACGTGCGATTCCTATTCTCTGTTTCATGCCTCCGCTTAATACATTAGGATACATATCTGCAAAGCGCTCCAGTTGAAATTTTTCCAATAAATTATATGCTTTTTTTGTCTTTAATGCATCGCTCATTTTAAATCTGGATAAACCAAGTTTTATATTTTCAATATTTGTAAGCCATGGAAGCAGAGCTGAGCTTTGGAATACAAATGATATATTTGATATTGGCTTTGTAATCAGCTTGTTTTTGTATTTTACATTGCCGCTTGTTGCTTTTTCAAGGCCTGCAATGATTCTCAATAACGTGCTTTTTCCGCATCCAGAAGGACCTATTATTGAGACAAATTGGTCTTTATTACAATCAAATGATATATTATCAAGGACCTTAAATGAATTATAAGATAGGATAATGTTGTTAACCTCCAACAATTTCATGCAATCGCCATTTATGAATATATGTCTGCCACTTTCTTATAAAGCTTTTTCCATAGAAATGTAAGGCTGTTGAAAATTTAATTGCACAGAAGTATTTTGTTTTTATCTTTCTACTAATAATAAATTGGCGACAGGGACGACCCTGATGATCATTTTGTAAATGCATATGCATAAACATTAGCGGAGCC
>JAJYVI010000066.1 GCA_021792115.1 Microcaldota archaeon
TGTTGTTGATTTCTGCATATGCTGTCCTTCCGTTCTGGCTGAAACATGAAAATGCGTACATTGAGCCAGGTGAAGGCAATGGCATTGTGGCGCTGTAAGACCCTGTGTTCCAGGAATAATTATTTTGAAGAACTATTACTGAAAGAAGGGGAATTTTCGGGGCAAGGCATTCATCGCCCCCTATAAATGAGCCTGGGTTTGATGCAAAATATTCAGGGGTGTTGGAGGGGTCTGGAGCCTGTGGACAGGTAATAAGCCACTGCGCATTCTGTTGATTGTAGTCAAGCACTTTTTGAGTGATAGGGGTTACGCTTGGCAATGTTGTTGTACTTGGCAAAGGCACAAGAACACCCTGTTCTGCGTCAGGATAATTTGTAGTAAAAGAAACTGCAGTTATATATTCACAGTCAAAGAATGTGGCAGACCGTTGGTTGAACCCAAGTGGAAAATATCCAACAGTCGGCGTAGAAAGCTTTGTTATAAGGCTTTGCCCTGAGCCTGTGTTCCAGAAACATGTATTCGGCGAAGGAAGCCCTATATGCCCAAACAAAATGCTTCCTTTTGCAACTTTAAGTGTGAACTTTGCTGCTGATGAAATACTTATAAGAGAAACAAACAATAAGATAAAAACAAATAGCAAAGAATATATTTTCATTGATCTGTTATTTTTTCTGTTTGTTTTATTCATCTATTCACAACATTAAATTGATATTTGGGCTACTCCGAACCTGCAGACATTGATGCAATGAATTTCTATAAATATATAATTGTTAATATTTAGCTCTATAAATTATATAAATATATAATACAAAATGCTATTTAATATTATCTAATTTTGCACACGAAGGAATGCCTGGTTATATGAACCTTGGAATTTTCAAGGAAAGCTATATAATAATCGCTATATAGAATAATATTGCCAAATGCAGTACTGCACAAGTATTTAAAAGAGGCAATAAAAAATAATAAATGAAGTGAGGAAATGATTGAAAGAACTCTGGTTTTAATAAAGCCCGATGGTATTTATAGAGCACTTATTGGGAAGATAATTGCACAGTTTGAGGAGACAGGATTAAAAGTCGTCGCTTTGAGGATAGGAAGAGTAGATAAAGAATTTGCAGGCAAACACTATGCAGAGATTATTGAATGGCTTGAGAATATAGGCGCAAAATCCAAGCTAGCATATAAAGAAAAAGGAATAGAATTAAAGGAAGAGAATATAGAGATAGGAAGGAGAGTAAGAAATCAGCTTTTGGATTACCTTGCAAACGGACCAATAGTTTCAATGGTACTTGAAGGGAATCACGCAATATATATTGCAAGAAAAATTATAGGTGCAACAGAGCCAAGGAAGGCAGATCCTTATTCTATACGGGGGAGATATGCAAGCGATTCATATGATCTCGCAGATGCGAGACAAAGGTCTACAAAAAATCTTGTCCATGCATCTGAGGATTCAGAATCAGCAAAACGCGAGATTGAACTCTGGTTTTCCAAAAATGAAATTGTGTCTTACAAAAGAAGCGATGAAGATATAATGTATGAATGATCTCATATTAAAAGCACTACAACGTTAATGTATTATCTATAGATGCCTTAATTAATGTCATTGTATACATGATTATTGAATTCATACGCAGTAGTCTCGTTATTTATAAGCACAGTCTGAAGCATTTTTTCTTTACTTTCAAAAGAAGATACTTCATCTTTGATATCCATCTTATAAACCTTGCCATTGAACTCATAATATGTAAATATATCTTGTTTGTTATTATTTATTGCAGTAAAGACTTTTGTAGATGAATTCCCTAAGCCAATAAGCAATGAGCAGAGGAGGATATTCTTATCTATTATATCGCCGATAAGAGAATCGAGTATTTCATTCGGATAGAACCAAAATTCTATTGGCAAGTTTATTTCACTTATATTGTTCTTTACAAAATCATATGCAATCATACTTGCATAATAGAAGTCTTTTTCATAAACATAGTTTTCAAAATTAGATTTAAATTCTTCAACTTTTTGCTGTATCTTTGTATTTTTTGGAATAACAAATCTGGGTAGCTCTGCTACAGATATGCGTTCTTTTTCCTCTATATAGTCCTTATATCTAAGGATAATCGAAAGATAGACTTGATTTATTTTAGTCTGCTCTGACAAGTCCATTTTTAGCTGATTCAGAGATTCTAAACCTTCCTTATTTTCAGAATTTTGCTCGCTTTCCATATGAATATATAAAAGTAAAAAATTAAAAATTATATCCTATAAATATATATAAAGTAAACACATAGACTACGCTTTTGCTAAAAGCATAGATTTATATAGTGATATTTAATAACGAGCTAAGTAGGCAACATAATTGCTAAATTTAGAAAAAGACAAAATGACGTCATTCGGCAAAGCATCAGAAAAGATGAACAATAAGCTTTTATATCTTACAATCCAAAAATAATACACTATAAGAATAGTGCAATGGGGGAATATGAAAGAAAAAATAAAAGATAAAGAAAACAATTTCGATAATCAGACAAACGAAGCAAAAAAGATAATAGCCATGCTTCTAAGGAAAAAAGAAGAATATATAGAAGCAGATCTAGAGGGCATTAAGCGTTTGACTGATCCTGACTATAACTTTACAGATTAGCGGTAGATTTTGGTTTTTGGTATTTTAACTACTATTTCTTTTTTATTTATTTTTATTTATATTTTATTTATAATCACATCATAGACCATTTACTTTTGCAGTTACCAGCTTTATAGGCATTCTGAATAATCTAACCAAGATTTATTATTCTTTCCAGGTATTAATAATTAAGGTTGCATGGAAAACAAAACGCTTGCAGATATATTTTACGAGATTGCAGAATACCTAAGCATTGACAAAGAGCCAACTTCGAGATTTGAAAGCAAGGCATATGAAAAAGCAGGATTTACGATTGAAACGCTACAAGAGCCTATTCAGGAGATTTATGAAAAACACGGCAAAGAAGGTCTTATGCAGTTGCCTGGGATCGGCAAAGGCCTTGCTGAAAAGATAGAAGAATTCATAAAGACAGGAAGCATAAAGAAATATGATGAACTGAGAAAAAAATATTCTATAGATCTGCATAGTCTTGGAAATATTGAGGGGCTTGGCATAAAAAGAGCAATAAGCCTTTACAAAGCACTTGGCATAAAAAATGCAGATGACTTAAAAAAAGCAGTAGATGAAAAAAAAGTGCGCAGCGTACCTGGATTTGGCGAAAAATCAGAGGAAGCAATAAGCAATGCCCTTAAATTAATTGAGGCACGGAGCAGTAGGGTTCTGCTTGGCCATGCTCTGCCAATTGCAGAACAACTTGTATTAGAGCTAAATAAGACAGGCTTTGTCAAGAAGATTGAAATTTCAGGGTCTATAAGAAGGATGAAAGAAACTATAGGCGATATAGATATTCTTGCAATTTCTGAAAAACCAGAAGAAGTGATAAAAGCATTTACAGATTTTGATGATGTTGAATCTGTGGTTGCAAAAGGCAATACAAAAGTTACAGTATGGCTAAAGACAGGCATAAGCTGCGACTTGAGGGTTATTTCGCCTAAGAGTTTTGCAAGTGCGCTCCAATACTTTACAGGGAGCAAAGAGCATAATATAGATGTAAGAAAAATTGCAATAAGCAGAGGATACAAACTGAATGAGTATGGGCTCTTCAACAAAAAAGATATCGCAATAAAATGCGAAACCGAGGCTGATATATATAGCAGACTAGGGATGGACTATATTCCACCTGAAATGCGTGAGGACAGAGGAGAAATAAAGCTTGCGCAGGAACACAAAATTCCAAAGCTTATTGAGTTAAATGATCTTAAGGGGGACTTGCACATGCACACGAATGACAGCGACG